>NZ_JABWDK010000038.1:0-3768 GCF_013361255.1 Faecalibacillus sp. H12
CAATAGTGATTGGTATGATGTTTATGGAGAAGGTAAAGGTATTTGTGATTTATAAGAGAAAACTGTAGTTCGTGAGGACTACAGTTTTTGGATTATCTGTCTAATGAAATAACAAAAATGAGATGTTAAAATAACCCTAGAAAGGGGTTGTTAAAATGAGTTGTCATCGTATTGGTCTAGGAATGAATTCAGTTGTTGAAAAATCAATTGAAATGTTTGAAAATGAAGAAATAGGCTTAAATGCTTGTAAGAAAATTATTGTTGCCTGTAGAAATGGTGTTTATTGGTGTGATGGGAATGAGGATGAAGCTATTGCCTGTATTATTGATTGTTATTGTGGTAATTGTTTAAGAAAGCTTCATCAAGAGTATCGAATTCGTGTTGATAGAAATCGGTATGATGTTGTGACTCATTATTTATGTGAGGATTGTTATCAACATCTTGTTTATGAAGAAAGCATATTAAAAAAGCACGTATATGTTGAAAAAACGGCATAATAAAAAAGTCAGATTTTCTGACTTTTTATTTTGAAATAATTTCCACACCATCTTCTGTAACAAGGAAAGTATGTTCCCATTGAGCAGAAAGTTTTCCATCATCTGTATAAACTGTCCAATCATCATTATAATTTAAGTGAACATGTCTTGTTCCTTGATTAAGCATTGGTTCAATTGTAAAAACCATTCCTGGAACAATCAAAACAGTATCTTCTTTTGTTTTAAAATGGAAGACATAAGGGTCTTCATGCATGGTCATTCCAATACCATGACCACAGAATTCTTCAACGACGCTATAGCCATTAATATGTGCATATCTTTGAATTGCTTTACCGATGTCTGCAATGTGACTTTTCCATGGCTTGATAGCTTTCATCCCTTCATACATCGCTTCTTTTGTGATTTTAACAAGTTTTTTAGCTTCATCTGAAACATTTCCCATCATAAACATACGTGAAGCATCGGCATAGTAACCATTTAATTCACTTGTAGCGTCAACGTTAATAATATCTCCATCTTTTAAAATAACATCAGAAGAAGGAATTCCATGACAAACAACATCATTAATAGATGTACAAATACTTTTAGGATAGCCTTCATAATTTAAATCAGCAGAATGTGCATTGTGTTCCTTTAAATATTCTCTTGTAAGTACATCGATATCTTCAGTCGACATACCAATTTTTATATTCTTTTCGATATGATCTAATAACCCATTATTTACAACAGCTGCTTTTTTGATTCCTTCAATTTGTTGTTGATTTTTAATCATTGATCTAGGAGGTGTCATCACTCCTCTTTTTTTGTAATAATTAATTTTTTTGTCAAATTCGCGGTGACAAACTTCATAGTCTAAGCCACTTCCGCACCAACATTTATTCATTTGTTCTACCTCTTTTCGTATCTATTTTAAACATCTCATTTTATAATGTAAAGAAAGATGATAATATGATTTTAATGGAGATGATAAAATGGAAATTTTAGATATATGCGATGAATTAGGAAATCCAACAGGAAAGACAGTAGAAAGAGAAATTGCACATCAACAAGGAATCTTACATCGTACAGCTCATGTTTGGATCTTAAGAAAAAAAGAAAATAAAATACAAATATTATTACAAAAAAGAAGTGAACAAAAAGATTCGTTTCCTGGCTGTTATGATATTTCAAGTGCAGGACATATTCCTGCAGGGGATAACTATGGTCAATCGGCGGTAAGAGAGTTGAAAGAGGAATTAGGAATTGTTGTAAGGGAAAGTGAATTGATTGATTGTGGAAATCGTAGATTTCATTTTGAAGAAATTTTTCATGGTCGTTTATTTAAAGATAATCAAGTAAGTAAAATATTTGTTTTATGGAAAGATTTAGAAGAAAAAGATTTTGTTTTTGTTGATCATGAAGTAAGTGAAGTTAAATGGTTGGATTTTGAAAAATGTTATCAAGATGTTAAAGAAAATAAAATAAATCATTGTATTTATATTGAAGAACTAGACATAGTAAAAAAATATCTTCGTGTTCAATAATGCTCCTTTTTAAGTCTATATAAATCCCTTCTAAGGCGTTTTTTTTGAAAAAAACATAAAAAATATAAAAATAAAAAAGATGCGGGGGGGGGGGTAAAATATGCTATAATTTATAGTGAATAAAATATGTATAGTTAGGATGTGTGAGTATGTATTTTACGATTATGGATGATGACCGAGCGTTTGGCGAAACTTTAAAAAATAAATTAGAAAGTGAATACCATGCTGTTGTAGATGTTTATCATGGAATGATTGATCTAGATCAGATAAAACATGTACCCGATATTTTATTTTTAGATGTGATATTTGAAAATGGGACAGGTGTGGATTATGCGAAAAAGTTTAAAGAAAAGTTTGATTCACAAATTGTTTTTGTTTCAAGTAAAAGTAGTTTGATTTTTAAAACCCAAGGATTAAAGGCGTTATGCTTTATTAGAAAGAATCATCTTGATAATGACTTTAAAGTTTTTAAACAACTTTACGATGAAGAATGTAAAAATGAAATGAAATTGATTTTTGAACTGAATAAGGGAATGAATAAAAATCAAATGGCATATATAACATTAATGAGTGATGATATTATCTATGCAGAATGTTATGCTCATGAATTGATTATCCATACATATGAACATGAATATGCTGTTAAAATGACTTTGAAGAAATTTATGGAACAAGTAAAACAAGCACATTGTTTTATTCAAATACATAGAAGTTATGCAATTAATATGAAATATATTTATCGTATAGATAAAAATCATATTAATATGGTTAATGAAGAAAGTAAAAATGAATTAGAAATTGGTAGAAAATATAAAAAAGAAGTTAATGAGGCCTTTAGAAACTACTTGATGGATAAATTTTAGATATCATGAAAAATCATGATATCTTTTTTTTGACATATAATACAACGGTGATGTTATGAAAAGAATTTTTCTTATAATGATTGCTTTTAGTGTGTGTTTCTTTGAGGTTCCTGTAGATGCTTATGAAAAATCTTTAAAAAATGTAAAAGTGGTGATTGATGCAGGACATGGTGGTTTTGATAATGGAGCTATTGAATATGGTTATTATGAAGATAATATTAATTTAGAAATTGCTTTGAAAATGAAAGATGAATTAGAAAAAAGTGGAGCTAAAGTCTATTTAACAAGAGATGGTGATTATGATATGACGAAAAGAAATCATCATTATTCTAAACAAGATGATATGTATTTAAGGGTCAAGAAGATAGATAGCTATAAATGTGATTATTTATTAAGTATTCACCAAAATGCTTCTGGTAATAGAAGTGCATGGGGTTCACAAGTTTTTTATTATTATAGAAGCAAACAAGGAAAAGCATTGGCTTTTGATATTGATCAAAGTTTAAAACAGTTAACAAATAGTAGAAAACCAATTAGTGGATGTGGTTTTAGAGTTTTAAGAGCTACTAAGACATTAGGAGTTCTAATTGAGTGTGGTTTTTTATCAAATTATAATGAATGTGGGCAACTAAGAAGCAAAAATTATCAAAAAAAACTATGTCAAAAGGTAAAAGAAGGGCTCATTAAATATCATTTAAGAATAATGACTCAAAAAAAGAAAAAAACAGCAAAAATTTTACAATAAAAAAGCGTTGATTTTATCAATGTATTTTTATTTTTTTAAAAAAATGTAAAAAAATATACGAAAAACTGTTGACGTATTCTTGTATGCATGGTATATTATATGGGCAGTTGATTGATGGGCCTGTAGCTCAGTTGGTTAGA
>NZ_JABWDK010000038.1:3868-15553 GCF_013361255.1 Faecalibacillus sp. H12
GCGCACCCCTGATAAGGGTGAGGTCGATGGTTCAAATCCATTCAGGCCCACCATTAATTAATTGTTTTATATAGATGTGGGCCTGTAGCTCAGTTGGTTAGAGCGCACCCCTGATAAGGGTGAGGTCGATGGTTCAAATCCATTCAGGCCCACCATTTTAACAAATGAAATGGTGGAAAAAGTAAATATTAAATTGGGGCCATAGCTCAGCTGGGAGAGCACCTGCCTTGCACGCAGGGGGTCAGCGGTTCGATCCCGCTTGGCTCCACCAATAAATAAACTAACTGCTTCGGCAGTTTTTTTGTTGTAAAAAAATAAATATACTCTATAATCCAATTAAGGGGGTAAAATATGGCACAAAGTAGAGGAAAAGGAAATTATGTAATCAATACTTTTAATGGAATGGCTTATGGCTTTTTTGCAAGTTTGATTATTGGAACAATATTAAAACAATTAGGAACATTAGTTCATGTTGAACAACTTGTAACCTGGGGGACAGTAGCAGGTTATTTAATGGGACCGGCCATTGGAATTGGTATGGGCTATGCAATTGATGCAAAAGGACTTAATTTGATTTCTGCGGTTATTGCAGGAGCAATAGGAGCTGGAACATTTAATAATGGTGTTCAAGCGGGTAATCCAATTTCAGCTTATGTAGCAGTTTTAGCGGCTATTGAGGTAACAAGACTTATTCAAGGGAAAACACCGATTGATATTTTACTTGTTCCTTTTGTTTCTATCTGTATAGCAGGTTTGGTAACGCAATTTGTAGGACCTTATCTTACACAAATGATTACTTGGATTGGAAGTGTTATTAATGATGGGGTTTCTTTACAACCTTTATTTATGTCAATTGTTGTAGGGGTGTTAATGGGAATGGCATTAACGGCACCAATTTCTTCAGCTGCTATTGGTATTATGTTAGGACTTGATGGTTTAGCGGCAGGGGCAGCACTTGCAGGGTGTTGCGCACAAATGATTGGTTTTGCGATGATGTCTATTGAAGACAATGATATTGGTGATGTTATTGCTATTGGAATTGGAACAAGTATGTTACAGTTTAAAAATATTATTAGAAGACCGGTTATTTGGTTACCTACAATTTTAACAACGATTATTACAGCACCTATTTCAACGGTCTTACTTCATATTCGTTGCAGTGCAATTGGCTCAGGAATGGGAACAGCAGGACTTGTAGGTTTATTGGATGCGATTCAAGTAATGGGAAATCAGTATTGGATACCACTTATTTTGATAGATGTGATTGCTCCAGCAATTTTAACATTTAGTTTTTACAAAGCTTTTAGAAAATTGAATTACATAAGAAAAGGAGATTTAAAGATTGAACGTCTTTAATCTCCTTTTTCATTATTTAAATAAATCAATAATATCTGCAGTAGACATTTGGGTAATAGAACCATTATTGTTTTCAATAAACATATTCGATAAATCTTGTTTTTGTTCTTGAAGTTTTTGAATCTTTTCTTCAATTGAATTTTTCATAATCAATTTATAAACTTGAACATTATTTGTTTGTCCAATACGATAAGCTCTATCTGTTGCTTGATTTTGTGCAGACATATTCCACCATGGATCATAGTGAATAACGGTAGAAGCACTTGTTAAGTTAAGACCAGTACCACCTGCTTTTAAACTGATTAAAAAGACAGTTGTTTGATCGTTTTGGAAGGCATTAACAAGTTGATGCCTTTTGATTTTTGTTGTTGAACCAGTTAAAACATAATAAGAAATATCTTTTTTACGTAATTCAGCTTCGATTAAATCTAATGATTTAGTAAAAGAAGAGAATAGTAAGACTTTTTGATTATTTTCTTTTGCTGTTTCAATAATATCCATACAAGCTTTAAGTTTAGAACTTGGTTCAATAATATCTTTATATAAAATACGTTGATCACAACATAATTGACGAAGTCTTGTCATCATTGCAAGGATTTGGATCTTATCAATATGATTTACCTGAATAGCACTTTGTAATTCACTATTAATTGTTGATAAGTTAGCAAGATATATTTTTTCTTCCTCTGGTGTAAAAGGAATAATGACATTGTTTTCAATCTTGTCTGGTAATTCTGTTAAAACATCTTTCTTTGTTCTTCTTAAAATAAATGGTTCAACTAATTGCTTAAGTTTTGCTTGTTTTTGTTGGTCTTCATTTTTTATGATTGGTATTTCGTAAGTTTCTTTGAAATGATGATAATTATATAAATATTGAGGCATCAAGAAATCAAAGATTGACCATAATTCTGCTAAACTATTTTCAATTGGAGTACCTGTTAAAGCAAAACGATATTTACCATTAATTAATTTAACAGTTTGAGCATTCTTTGTACTTTGATTTTTGATATATTGAGCTTCATCTAAAATAAAATAATAGAATTGATAATCTTTATATAATTCATAATCTCTACGAATATAATCATATGAAGTAATAACAACATCATATTTTGGAATGCTTTCAATTAATTTCTTTCTTTGAGCAATATTTCCAGTAATACAAACTGTTTTCAATTTCTTTGAGAATTTTTTGATTTCATCTTGCCAGTTATAAATCAAAGTTGCAGGAGCAACAACGAGACTGACATGATTTTCACCGATACCATCTTCAATCAATGTCATGACTTGTAATGTTTTACCAAGCCCCATATCATCAGCTAAGATACCACCGAAGCCATATTCTGACATTGTTTTTAACCATTTAAATCCTTGAACTTGATAGTCTCTTAAAATCTTAGAATAATTTTGTGGAACTTGAATATCTTCAGGATCTTTTTCTTCAATATGAGAAATCAAGTCTTGGAAATGTTGATCTCTGTTGAAATGTAATGATGAACTGTTCATAAAATTTTCTAAATAAAGTGAATGATATTTATCAACTTCAACTTCACCATCTTTTAAATCGTTATATTCAATATTTAAATCATTAAATAATAAATCTAAATCTTTGATACTATCATCATCTAAATTAATAAATTCCCCATTTTTTAAACGATGATAATTCTTTTTGTGTTGATAAGCATATAAAATATCTTTAATTTCTTCTTTATCAACATTGATACTATTAATATCGATTTTTAATAAATCATTTTGTAAACGAACACCGATATTTAATTTCATATTTTTAGGTTTATTCATTTGTTTGATTTCTTCACTAATATAAATTTCACAATCATTATTAAGTGAAGGTAAAACACGAGTAATGAAATCATAAATATCTTCTTCATTATAAAGATAATACATTTGTGTGATTTCATCATATTCTAGGTATTTTTGTAGTGTTTGAATAACACCATCTAATTTTAATGGAAGTACTAGATCTTTAGGGTTTTCTAAGATTGTATTTCCTTGATCATCTCGATAATCTAATGTAACAGATAATTCGTTGTTGTTATTTAAATCGACATAAATTAATAAAGAAATATCCATAGGTAGATATTCATCGATATCATCTCCTGTAAATTCGACATAAGGAACAACAGAATCAATGATATATTTAGAAAAACGTGGTAATTCGTTATTTGGAATTGTAAGTGAATTATTTTCTAAATGTGTAAGTAAAGGTCTTAGCGCATCACTACATTCTTTTGAATATCTATTAAGGGTATAGTGATCGAAATAATAGATATATTGATGACCGATGATAGTAATACCATCAGGTTCTTTGTATTTGATGGTTGTGTAATCTTCATCTTTTTGGATTTCTAAAATGAAGTTTTGTAAATCAATTGTTGTAAAGTTAATGTTGATATCTAAATTATCATAATGTGTTAGAAAAAAATCATCAATATTGTCTGATGTGATTCTAATACTACGATCATCATCTTTTAAATGAAAATATTCTTTAATAAAACGAATTTGTTTTAATGAAGAACTATCAAAGGCTTTAGAGTTATGATCGGTAACTAAAGCATTTCCATATTCAACAATTTCGTTTGCTTTTACATTTTGAATAAAAGTATTTAAATTTTTAATTGTATAACTTCTATCGCTAGCAATCTTATAAGATAAACTTAATCGATTAAATGTACTTTTTACTTGTGGTATTAAATGAATGTGTTGATTAAGTTGTAATTGATGTAAACGATGTTGATTTTTATATTGTTCAATTAATGAAAAAGTTAAATTAGCTTGTTCTTTTAAATGTGCGGCTTCTTTTTTTGCTTGAAGTGCTTGTAATTGATCAGCGTAATTTCCTTTTTGATTGAAAGAATAAGGTAAATCACTTGCTTCAAGACCGTAAAATTTTAATAAAATAGCACCTATATGTCCACATGCCAGTTCATTAGGCTTACAGTGATTACAATCACAGTTAAATTCGAGGATATGTCCTCCTGTATCAACTTGAATTGTAGCAGTATCAATTTTACCATTAACATTAGTACTTCCTACGATTTGGTAAATTTGACCATCTTTAATAACAGACATGTTAGATATTGTATTATGTTGAAATAAGTTATGAGCTACTTTCCAATTGGGCTCATTAAAATACTTATTAATTTCATCATCTTTAATATACATAAGTAGTCCCTCCCATTTAGCTATTATAACATTATTTTTCTAAAATGATGAGATAGAGATACGCATTTTTTTGTTTTTTTAAAAATAGGATTGTTTCCAATCCTATTTCAAAACTGCTTTATAAACACGTAAGACATTTTTATAAAAAATCTTTTCAATTTCTTCAATAGATAATCCGGCTTCAATTAAAGCACCATATAACATTTGATAACCACTTGCATCCTTCATTTCAAGCTTGGATCCAATACCATCGAAGTCACTTCCTAAACCAATACAATCAATACCTGCAAGATTTTTGATATATAAAATATGTTGAACCATATCCTTAACATAACTTGTTTGATGAGTACCTTCGGTAGTTAAAAAATCACTACAGAAGTTGATTCCCATAACACCTCCACGACTAGCAAGTTTTAAAATCATGTCATCTGACATATTTCTAGCGACACCACATACTTGACGAGCGTTACTATGAGAGGCAACGAAAGGTTTTGTTGTATGATGATAAACATCATAAAATCCAGCATCACTTAAATGAGAAACGTCAATAATGATTCCTAAACGTTCCATTTCTTTAATATATTGTAAACCAAAAGGTGTTAAACCATCGTGATCATTGATTTTAAACATATCTTCATAACAAGAAATATTAGAAAGGTTAGGGTGTCCAATGCCATTTACATGATTCCATGTCAAAGTAATCATTCTAACGCCTAATCTATAATAATGTTCAAGTAGTGATAAATCATTTTCTACAACAGCACCTTCTTCTAATGTTAGAAGAGAAGACATGATACCTGCTTGTTGATGATCGATAATATCTTGATAACAAAAGACAGGTTTAATGAGTTCAGGATATTTTTCTATTTCATGATAATAATAGTTAATGAGTTGATTTGCTTTTAAAAAAGGTTGAGGATTTTCACTTAAATCGACAAATATCGCAAAGTTTTGAAGTAAATAATCTCCTTTTTGCATTTTCTTTAAATCAATATGACCGTCATTTTCTAATAAAGAACCTTCTTTACCGTGATGTAAATCATCATAAAGTTTTAAAATAGTGTCACAATGCATATCAACAACTTTCATCATTAGTCACTCCTTAAATTTTATATGTAGCATGAATTGCACAACAAGCAAGACCACCATGGCATGTTAAAACAGCAGGCAAATAATTGATTTCTACATCAATACCATGGAAGGTTGTTTGAAATAATAATTTTGCTTTTTTAGCAAAAATTTCATTATCAGCGTGTGAAATATAAATCTTGTGTTGTTTAGCGTTAACACCTAATTCATGGAATTTATCAACAATCGATTTTAAGATTTTTACTTCAGTTCTAGACATTGTATATTTATCAACGGCTTTACCTTGTTCATCTAAACAAAGCAAAGCTTTGATTTTTAACATCGATGCCATTCTGGCTGCCATTGGTGATAATCTTCCACTACGTGAAAGTTGTTTAAAGTTATCTGGATAAAGGAACGAAAAAGAATGATTTGTTTTTTCTTCTAAAACAGTAAAAATTTCATCAACAGTTTTTCCTTCATCTGCAAGTTGTTTTGCACAAATAGCCATATCCATAACAGGAGCACCTACTTGGCGACTATCATAAATATAAACATTATCTAAACCAACGGTATCTTTAGCAAGATGGAAACCGTTGTTTGTTCCTGATAAATCTGCAGAGCAGGTAATAATAATGATTGCTTCATAATCTTCTTCTTGCCATTTTTCCATTTGTTCAACAAGATAACCTGTATTTGGCTGACTTGTTGAAGGAATTTTACCATCTCTTAAATAGTCATAAAGTTGTTTAGTTGAAATATCGACTTGATCTTTATATTCATGGCCATCAACGATGACACTTAATGAAATAAGTTCGATTCCGTTTTTTTGTGCAATTTCTTGATCCATTGCACTTGTTGTGTCTGTCACAATTAAATATTTTTCCATTTTTGATCTCCTTAAAATTCTAATTCGAATTCTTGATAATCTTCTGTAAGAGATTGAGTGGTTTTTAACCAAGCGTAGGCTTCCTCAAATTCTTCTTCAGTAATATCTTCTATTATTCCAAATTTAATAAGTTTACATACATCATATATACTTTGCCATAAAGCATCGAATTGATGATCTTTTGCATCAATATCTGCTTGTTCACTTTCTTGATAAACAATAAATTCATGTGCGATTTGACTTGCTTGTTCTCTTTGTTGGTCCATAGAATCCTCCTTATATTATATGTTTATATAATTATACCATTAATCAAATATAGAATGATATATAATATTACAAGAAGAAGCGATTTTTGAGATAAAATAAAATTTTTTTAAAAAAATTATAAAAAAGGGTTGATTTATTAGAAAAAGGATGCTAATATAAATGAGCACTGTTAAGTTGCTTGAATAGCTCAGTTGGTAGAGCAATCGGCTGTTAACCGATCGGTCGTAGGTTCGAGTCCTACTTCAAGCGCCATGTGGCTCGTTGGAGAAACGGTTAACTCACATGCCTTTCACGCATGCATTCACGGGTTCGAATCCCGTACGAGTCACCATTTTTGGAGGTTTAGCTCAGTTGGGAGAGCATCTGCCTTACAAGCAGAGGGTCAGCGGTTCGAGCCCGTTAACCTCCACCATTTTTTTAAATGCCGGCTTAGCTCAATTGGTAGAGCAACTGACTTGTAATCAGTAGGTTGAGGGTTCAAGTCCTTTAGCCGGCACCATATTTTGACCCGCTAGCTCAGTTGGTAGAGCATCTGACTTTTAATCAGAGGGTCAGGCGTTCGAGTCGCCTGCGGGTCACCATTTCAATGCGGGCGTGGCGGAACTGGCAGACGCACTAGACTTAGGATCTAGCGCCTTCGGCGTGCAGGTTCGATTCCTGTCGCCCGCACCAAATGTAAGAGACATCGAGTAATCGATGTTTTTTTGTTTTATAGATAAATAAATTATAATGATTTACTTTTTTGTTGCACTATTAATAATTACTTTAATTTTTTATAGTTAATGTGTTAATTATTGAATATAAGTATTTGAGTAAGCTAAATTACGTATTATATGAAATCGTTTGTTTTTGTTTAAAAGTTAGAAAAAGTAAAGACGTTTGGTATTAAAAAAATGTAATCATAATCAATCATTAAATTGTCTTGTGAAAATATTGTTAAAGTAAAAAATACAAAAGATCCTTTTATAAAAAAAGTTCTTTTGTATTTTTTTATGGGATGAATAGTTACTTATGAAAAAAAATATGAAAATAAAATCAAAATATTTCAAAAATAATCAAATATATCTATTAAACACATGGCTAAAAATCATTAATTTTCATAAATTTAAGAAAAATAATGAAAAAATATGAAAAAAATTGAAATAAAATGATTGAAAACGCTATCTTTATGTGCTAATATTGAAACTGTCAAAGGGAGGTAATGAAAAGGATGAAATTAGCAACAAGAATTAATTCTTATTTAAGAATTGAAGGATATGATTTAGAAAAATCATTTTCAGATTTTAAAAAAGTTGGATTAGGATATGTTGATTTAAATTATCCGGAACATGTTAAAGGTTATGATGCAAATACCATGAAATCATTATTAAATAAATATGATTTAAAATTAAATGGTGTTGCACTTAGATTTAGAAATAAATTTATTAATGGTGAATTAGGAAATTCTGATCCCGAGCTTGCAAAAGATGCACTTCAATTATGTAAAGATGCTGCAGATTATTGTAGAGCTGTAGGAGGAAAAGTTGTTACAATATGGTTAGGTTTTGATGGGTTTGATTATAGCTTTCAAATCAACTATAAAAGAGTTTGGGATCAATTAGTTCATGCATTCCAAGAAGTTTGTGATTATGCACCTGATTTACAAATAAGCATTGAATATAAACCATATGAAGAAAGATCATATGCATTTATTGATTCAATGGGTGTTACAGGAATGATGCTAAATGATATTGATAGAGATAATATTGGAGTAACATTAGATTATTGTCATATGTTAATGAAACATGAAAATCCAGCATTTGCTGCAGATATTTTTGGAAGTCGAAATAAACTATACGGTATTCATTTAAATGATGGTTATGGTGTACATGATGATGGTTTAATGATTGGGACATCAACTCCATTTAAGACATTAGAAATGTTATATTACTTTAAAAAACATGGTTATAAAAATGCAATTTATTTTGATACATTCCCTGTTATTGAAGAAGCTGCAGCAGAATGTGAAAGAAATATTGAAATGATCAATTATATGAATGATTTAATAGATAAAGTTGGATTAGACCATATTCAATCTATTATAGATAGAAATGATGCTATTGCAGCTAGTAAGTTGATGCTTGGATTCTTTAAAGGAGGAGAAAAAAATGAATTATAAAGAAACTGCAAAAGGTATTCTTGAACATGTTGGTGGTGTTGAAAATATATCAAATATGTCACATTGTGCAACACGTTTAAGATTAAATTTAAAAGATGAAACATTGGCAAATGATGAAGATGTTAAAGCGGTTGATGGTGTTGTTAATGTCATCAATAAAGCTGGACAATATCAAGTGCTTATTGGAATTGAAGTTCCTCATGTTTTTGAAGAATTTGAAAAATTAGTAAAAGGTAACGGAAATGTTGAAATGTCAGAAAGTAATGAAGATGAAGGGATTATAAGTAAAGTTTTCTCAGCAATCACTGCAATTTTCGCACCATTATTACCTGCTTTAGCTGGATCAGGAATTTTAAGAGGTTTATTGATTCTAGCAGTACAATTAGGGATGATTAAAGAAGGTAGTGGAACGTATACTATTTTATATTCAACATCGATGGCAGTATTTTATTTCTTGCCGGTTCTACTAGCATTTACATCTGGTAAAAGATTTGGTGCAAGTCCTTATATTTCAGCACTTATTGGGGCTGCTTTACTTCATCCAGATTTAATTGGATTGATGGGTGATGTTGGAAATGGAGCAACAACTTCATTTTTCGGTATTCCAACAGTTTTAATGAATTATAACTCTACAGTTTTACCTATTATTATTACAATTTGGGCATATTCTTTCTTATATAAATTTTTAGATAGAAAAGTTCCGGAAACATTAAAATTAGTTATTGTTCCACTTGTATCTTTAGTAGTAATGGTTCCATTAACATTAATTGTCATTGGTCCAATTGGGGTTTATGTAGGAGAAGGTATTGCAAATGTTGTTAACTGGTTAATTGAACGTAGTGGTATTTTAACTGGTGTCTTAATTGGTGGTGGATGGAGTGTCCTTGTAAGTTTTGGTGTACATTGGGCAGTCAATCCAATCATGATTAATAATATTTCTCAATTTGGTTATGATTATATTTGTCCTTTAACATTTGCATGTAACTTTGCAGTAATTGGTACAGCTTTAGGTGTTTATTTAAAAGCTAAAGATCCTCAATTAAAAGGATTTTCATTAACAGGTATTATCACAATTGCATTATCTGCAATTATTGAACCAACTTTATTTGGTATGTTAGTAAAAAATAAGAAATTATTCTTAGCACAAATTATTGGTGGTGCTGTAGGTGGCGCTTATTTAGGATTAATGAAAGTTGTTACGAATGCATTTGTTTTTGGTAGTGTTACAACTTTCCCAGCATTCATCGTAAATAACGCAAATGTTATTCATGGTGCAATTGGTTTATTAATTGCTACTATTGTTGGTGCAGTATTAGGATATATGTTTACAAACAAAGAAGACAAACTCGCATAGTATTGATTTATAAATTATGGAAAATATGTTATCCTTATAAACAGGAAGCAGGTGTATTTAAAATATGATTCCATATGAAAGACAAAAGAAAATTTTAAGTATTATTGAAGAAAAAGAACTTGTAAAAATAGACGAATTACAAAAAATATTTGATGGCGTATCTGTTTCAACTTTGAGAAGAGATTTAAAGGAACTTGAAAAAAATAGAAAAATAGAATCTTTCTCTGGTGGAGCATTTAAAAAAATATCTACAATTGGAGAAATACCAATTTCAACGAAAAATACATTAGAAAGTGAAAAAAAGGAAAAAATTGCTAGAATGGCATCTGAATTAATTGTGGATGGAGATACAATATATCTTGATTCAGGGTCAACATGTACAATGATTTTAAAATATATTATCGGAAAAAAAATTACGATTTATACTACAAATACAGATGTTTTTTCTATAAATGAAAATGTAATAGCTGATATATTTGTTCTTGGAGGTAGATATAATCCTATCACTTCATCATTAACAGGACCGTTTACAGAAGATTTGTTAAAAAACCTATATTTTAATAAATCATTCTTAGGAGCTAATGGGATAGATGAAACATTAGGTGTTACAACACCTACTATAGAAGAAGCAACAAAGAAGAGAATGGTAAAAAGACATTCAGATCAAATTTATCTTGTATGTGACAGCTCTAAGTTTCATAAGTTATCAAATGTAAAAGCATTTGATTTAGATGATGTAATTGTAATTTCGGATAAAAATGATACAAAATTAAATGAGAAAGTTTCAATAATTACTGAATTATAGATAGAAATTACGAAAAGCGAGTCACTACAGTGTACTCGCTTTTAAAATAAGGAGAAGAAAAATGATATTTGGTAAATTTAAAGCAAAAAAAGTAGAAAATTATAATATTTGTTCCCCAATAAAGGGAAATGTTATTGATATAACTAAAACAAATGATCCATTATTTAAAGAGGAAGCATTAGGAAAAGGAGTAGGAATTATTGCTGAAGAAAATACTTTAGTATCTCCTGTAAATGGAGTAATAAAAACTTTTTTTCCTACTAAACATGCTATTGGTATTACTACAGATGATGGTGTAGACATTCTTATTCATGTAGGAATTGATACAGTTGAATTAAATGGAAAGTATTTTAATGCTTTAAAAGAGCAAGGAGACAAAGTAAAACAAGGAGATAAACTTTTGGAAGTTGACTTTGATGGTGTCAAAGAAAGTGGATATGATGCTACAGTTTTATTTGTCGTTACTAATTCTCAAGAATATTCTTCTGTAAAATCATGCGAAGGGAATAAAACGATAACTGATACTATTATTGAAATTCATAAATAGGAGCATTTATATGGAAAAGTTATTATGTCCAAGTATGATGTGTGCAGATTTTGCATCACTT
>NZ_JABWDK010000039.1:0-14808 GCF_013361255.1 Faecalibacillus sp. H12
TCCTCAAACGTTATCGTTGAGAAATTAATTAGTAGGAAATAAATATCATTGGTAAGATATCAATATCCTATTTTTTAGTTAGAATTTATAACAAAAAAAGATGTTACGATTTTAAATTATTTCGTAACAGCCCCTTTTTTACATAAAAATTATTTTTTATACTATTTCTTTTCTATTGATTTTATTGATTTACCACCTTTAACACAATTTAATTTTCCATTATAAATAGTAACCATATAATTATCTCTCGCAAAATTTATAGCTTCTATCTTACCTTGTTGGTTATAGAATATATTAATAGCAAATCCATTGGTTTTACTAGGAGTATAATCGTTAAGGGATTGACCGTTGAGGCAGTCAGTTGGTATTTTGTATTTATAAATAGCTGAATTTTTATTTTCACTTTGTAAAAAATGTAATACATTTTTTACAATTTCTTTATCAATATATGATGCGCCAGAATAGCTATCATTAAGATACTTGTCAGGCTCTCTTTGTCCATGACTCATTAAAGAATCAGACACTCTTCCAACTTGATTGTTTGTTGTTTTTTTATAAGGAAAATCTGCAGGTAATGTGTAGCTATATTTAAAAATTGATTGTTTTTTAAATTCATCTTCATCTGTTGCATAGCATTTTGTAGCAGCAATTTGCGTTGCTTCATAAATCCCATGTGCTTCTTGTATAATACCTGCTTTTTTTGCTTCATCTACATATCCTAAAACGGATGGAATAGCCATAGCAGCTAAAATTGCAAGAATGACAAGAACAACTATTATTTCAACAAGCGTAAAACCATGTTTATTTCTAATTTTTTTAGTATCTATCATTTCTTTTCTCCTAATTATTTGATTAAGTAAGATAATATTTTTATTACTATTTTAATATGTTAATCTTTATTTAGCAATGATTAAAAGTAGATTGCCATGATACTTTTTGTATTTGATCATGTTTTCTATTTTTTATATTTTATCCAATAAAACCTTGAAATAGGTTCCTATTTAAAAAAAATAGAAAAGAAAAAATATAAATTTATGATATACTTGTACTCCAAGGAGGAACTATGATGAAAAAACTCTATTTATTATTACTTTCATTATTGATGACATTTACTTTAACAGGATGTAATCAACAAGTAGAAAAAGCATCTTCTAAGCAAAGTGTAACACTTTCTTTAGAACAAACAAGTAGTCAGGATGTAGATGTTTATGTTGATCAAGATCAAATTGATACTTTAAAAAGTCAAGGTGCAGGAACTTATGAGTTAAAGTTAACTAAAGGAAATCATGAGTTAAAAGTTGTACAAGATGGTGAAGAAACTCAAAAATCGTTTTATGTAGACTCTAAAGAAACCTTACATTATCAAATTACAAATATAGAAAACCAATTACAAATAGAAACAGATCAGGTTTCTTTTGATGAAAATAATGTTCAAGATATTTTAAATCAAATAGAAGAATATAGTGGACAACCATATATTGAAATCAATAACAATACTCCTACTTTTAAAGAAAATGAATATACTACAAAAACATATATTCAATTAAATGATTTAGATGAATATGGACGTACTCAAAAAGATCAAGCTTGTTTAGGCCCTGAAACACTTCCAACAAATAAAAGGGAATCTATTGGAATGGTTAAACCGTCAGGATGGAAAACACAAAGATATGATGATTTGATTTCTACGAAATATTTATATAATCGTTGTCATCAAATTGGTTTTGCTTTAAGTGGTTTAAATGCTGAAGAAAGAAATTTAATGACGGGAACACGTTATTTTAATGTTACAGGTATGTTGCCTTTTGAAGAAGAGGTTAGAGATTATATTAAAAATACGAATCATCATGTTTTATATGAAGCCATTCCTGTATATAAAGATGATGAATTAGTAGCAAGAGGCTTGATTTTACAAGCAGCTTCTGTCGAAGATGAAACGATTCGTTTTTGTGTTTATGTTTATAATGTACAACCGGGTGTTACTATTGATTATCAAAATGGAACTTCAAGAAAAGCCAAAGAAGGAGAACCAACTTATGGCATCAAAGAAGCAAAAGATCCATTTGATTATCATAATAAGTCAAGTAATAAAAGTAAAAAGTATGTTATTAATATAAAAAATAAAAAATATCATGATCCAAATTGTTCAAGTGTTTCAAAAATGAGCGAACAAAATAAAGAAGTAGTTACTTCAACTTCAAAAAAATTACAACAACAAGGATACAGTCCTTGTGGCATCTGTCAAAAATAAAAAAGTGTTGCGATAACCGCAACATTTTTTTATAAATTGTAAAATTATGTAATAAATTAAATATTTAAAGTAAACGGTTACAAGTGATGCGTAATATATCCAAGGAGGAGACATTATGAAAAAAATATTTAAATTTGTTATGACGGTTGTTGTTTTTTATGTTTATCATTTTCTTTTTCAATACCTGTTTTTGCTAGTGAAAGTGGCGAAACTGATATTATTAATGAAATGATTAGCTATTACAGTACTTATCAAAGTACAGCAAAAACAGATATTCAAAGATTAGTTGAAAAATTAAAAGCTCTTAATTCAACTAAAGGGGAAGAATGGGAAAAAATCATGGAATATTGGGATTATGTCAATACTGATATGAATGTCAATGTTGATGGTTTACCAAATGATGATAGTTTATGTATTACTGTTTTAGGGGTTGCTTTAAATGATGATGGTACAATGAAAGATGAACTTGTTGGAAGATTGCAAACGGCACTTGCAAGTGCTCAAAAATATCCCAATGCTTATGTAGCTGTTACAGGTGGTGGAACTGCTAAAAATAATCCAAATGCAACTGAAGCAGATAAAATGGCAGCATGAATAATTGCAAATGGATTAGATGAAAATAGACTTATTGTTGAAAATAAATCTAAATCTACAGTTCAAAATGCTCAATTTACTGGCATGTACTTTGATTTAGAAACATATTCAAAATGGTTCATATTTTAATCCTCCTATTTTTTATGCCATTTAAAACAAAAAGTTTTAAATCATTATATTATAAATCTAAGTATAAACATATGAAATAAAAAAGTGAGATGTTTCCATCTCACAAATTAAATATGATCAATAATTTCATCTAAATCAATACCTAATTGAAATCCTAAAGAGAAATAGTCATCAATTGTATTTTGGTAATCTTGACTAGAATAAGTTGATGAAACATTCATCATTGATTGATAAATTTTTAAAAATAAGTCTTCTAAAGATAAATGATTAGGAATTTCAGTATGATTTTTAATAGTATCAATTCTTAATTCATAACCAATAGACATTAACATTTTTAAACCATCTAAATAATGTTCTAATAGTTCATCGTGATGAATAGCTTCTTCTTTTTCCCAAAAGATAAAACATCTTGAATCCTGACAAACTTCTCCTAAATCATGTAAGAAAGATAACGTTTTTTGCTTAAGTCGAGCGACATTTAAAATTTCATTTTTGTTTACTTGTAATTCTTTATTTACGTAAACTTGATACATTTTAGATAAATCATTCATAAAAATCACCTCAATACTATTATATCACGAAATATGAACTAGGTTTGAATTTGACATCAAATAACCCTCTAGATATAATATTCAAGATTTAAAGGAGGATGAAATTATGCAAAAAATTTGGATATGCGGTGCTAAAGGACAAATTGGACAAGCAATCAATGAAATTATTGATAAACTTGAATTCAAAGTTCTTGATACTGACATAGACGACTTGGATATTACAGACACGGATGAGGTCTTACGTTTTGGGGAAATGAATAGACCAGATATTATTATTAACTGTGCAGGACTTACAAATATAGAGGAATGTGAAAATGATATTTCTAAAGCTTATAAAGTTAATGCTTTAGGTGCTAGAAATTTATCTATTATTGCTAGAAAATTAGAAGCTAAATTGGTTCATATTTCTACAGATGATGTTTTTGATGGGAAAAGTGACCAACCTTATAATGAGTTTGATCAAACAAGACCACAAACAGCTTATGGTAAATCTAAATTAGCTGGAGAACAATATGTTAAAGAATTTACTTATAAGCATTTTATTATTAGAAGTACATGGGTCTATGGTTTGGGAAATAATTTTATTAATGATTTATTAGAAAAAGTAAATAAAGGTGAATCTCTAGCAATTGCCTCTGATCAATTTGGATCACCTACAAGTGCTAAAGAACTTGCACGTTTTATTTTACATTTAATTGATACAAATGAATATGGAACATATCATGCGACAAATAAAGGGGTATGTAGTCGATATGAATTCGCTCATGAGATTTTAAAACTTACAGGAAAAGAAGCTCAAATGAAGGCAGTACCTACTCATTTATCTGATTTTTCTAAAGTTAGACCAGCTTATTGTGTCTTAGATAATTTTATTATGTCAATGACTCCAGTTTATATTTTTCCTTCATGGAAAGAATCTTTAAAAGAATATTTTAAAGAAAGGGGTCTATATAATGAAAAATAAAAAGAAGTTAGGTTTAACAACTTTGATTTTTATAGCACTTATTGCAGGTGCAATTACCGGAATTATTATTAATTATTGTATTCCTAGTAATAAAATCGTTGATGATTTTATTGTTAGTGGTTTATTTTATGTTGTAGGACAAGGATTTATACGTTTAATGCGTATGTTAGTTGTACCACTTGTCTTTTGTTCAATTGTTTGTGGAAGTATGGCAGTAGGAGATACTAAAAAATTAGGAGCTGTAGGACTTAAAACAATGCTTTTTTATCTATGTACGACAGCACTTGCCGTTGTTGTTGCTTTATGTATCGCTAATGTTATTAATCCAGGTATTGGTTTAGATATGTCAGCAATTAAAATCACTTCAAAAGTAACAGAGTCAACACAAGCAACAAGTGTGACAGAAACATTGTTAAATATTATTCCAACAAATATTTTTGAATCACTTGCAAATGGAACAATGTTACAAATTATCTTGTTTGCGCTTATTTTAGGTGTTATTCTTGCAAATATGTCAGATCGTGTAGATATTGTTAAAAACTTCTTTAGTCAATTTAATGATATTATGATGGAAATGACAATGGCTGTTATGAAGTTAGCACCAATAGGTGTTTTCTGTTTGATTTCTAAAACATTTGCAGAAATAGGTTTTGATGTTTTCATCCCATTATTAAAATATATGTTCTGTGTATTACTTGCATTAGGAGTTCAATGTTTTGGGGTTTATATGTCAATGTTAAAGATTTTTTCAGGATTAAATCCAATTATCTTTATTAAAAACTTTTTCCCAGTAATGGCTTTTGCCTTTTCAACATCAACATCCAATGCAACAATTCCAATGAATATTGATACTTTAGCTGAAAAAATGGGTGTCTCTAAAAAGATCTCATCCTTTACAATTCCATTAGGAGCAACAATCAATATGGATGGAACATCCATCATGCAAGGTGTTGCGGTTGTCTTTACAGCTCAAGCCTTTGGAATTCATCTATCTATGATGGATTATGCTACAGTTATTGGAACAGCAACGCTTGCTTCAATAGGAACAGCAGGGGTACCAAGTGTTGGATTAATTACACTTACCATGGTCTTTAATTCCGTTGGTTTACCAGTAGAAGGAATTGCTTTAATTATGGGAATTGACCGTATCTTAGATATGACAAGAACAGCCGTTAATATTACTGGAGATGCAGTATGTACAACAGTTGTTGCTTCAATGAATAAAGCAGTTGATCGAGATATTTATTATGGTAGAAAATAAGGAATGATCGAAAGGTCATTCTTTTTTTATACCTTTTGTACTATAATATCTTTCGACAAAAGTTGATGAAAGTTAGGTGATAGAGTGTCAAAAGTAAATGATTTAAAACAAGAAAACGAAATAAAAATAAGAGAATGCCTTTATGATGGACAAATTTGGACAAAAAATGACTTAGCGTATAAAACAAGTCTTTCATTGGCGACAACTACTAATATTTTACAAGAAATGTTGAAAAGTCATGAAATTGAATATGTAAGTGATTCTAAGTCAACGGGTGGTAGAAAGTCTAAAGAATATCAGTTATATAAGGATTATAAGCATCTGTTAAAAATAGTTTTAAAGAAGAATAAGAAGAGTTATGAATTTATTTTTGAAATCATAGATTTATATGATCAAATTGTTTATCAAAAAAATTATTCTTCTTTAAAAGGAACAGTTGAAGAGTTTTTAAAGATGTTAAAAAAGGTATTAAAGAAAGATCAAGAAATTGCTGTCATTTGTTTATCACTGCCAGGGGTTTGTGATCAGGGAATGATTGATTTGTGTGATTTTGAAGATTTTCAAAATAAAAATATATTAGAAATTTTAAAAAAAGAAATCAAACAAAAAATAATCATTGAAAATGATGTCAATTGTGCCAGCATTGGTTTTTATCATCAATATTCACACTATCAAAATAGTGCTTTGATTTATCAGCCTGCGGTTGATTATGTAGGCTGTGGTATGATCATTCAAGGGAAACTTTATAATGGCTTTAGTCATTTTGCGGGAGAACTTCGATGCTTACCTTTTTATGATCATTTACAACAAGAGTGTTTATTAAAAGATGCTCCTCAAGAATTATTAGAAAAACAGATTGTTACTTTATGTTGTGTCTTAAATCCAGAAGCTATTGGTATTTGTAGCGATGTTTTAAAAGACATACAAATATCTTTACCAACGATTCCTTTAAAACATCAACCTCAAATAATTAAAATTAATCAACTATATAAATTAATTAAAGAAGGACTTTTTCAAATAGGAAAGAATCAAATGATAGGAGGGATGAATAATGAATAAAAGTTATATTGATTTACATATGCATAGTTTATACAGCGATGATGGAGAATTTACACCTACCCAACTTGTAGAAATGTGTCATGAAGCAGGGGTGAAAATTATGGCGATTGCTGATCATAACTGGGTCAAAGCCATTGATGAAGCCAAAAAGAAAGCAGAAGAATTAAAGATAAAATATATTCCTGCTATTGAAATTGATTGTACTTATAAAGGAATCAATTTACATGTTTTAGGCTATGGAATCGATTATACAAACCCAGTATTTAATCAATTGGGAGAAGATATTTTAAAACAAGAACTTAACTGTAGTTTAAAAAAATTAGAACTTACCAATCAATTAGGTTTTGATTTAAAAAAAGAACAATTAGATGCCTTAAGTAGTAATGGGGTTTATACTGGAGAAATGTTTGGTGAAGCTTTGTTAAAGGATGAAAGATATGTAGATCATGAACTTTTAAAACCTTATCGAAGTGGCGGAAGTCGTAGTGATAATCCCTATGTTAATTTCTATTGGGATTATTATGCTCAAGGAAAACCTTGTTATACAGAAGTTATTTTTCCTTCATTAGAAAAAACAATTCAATTAATTAATGATCATGGGGGAGTAGCTGTATTAGCACATCCAGGAAATAATTTAAAAGGAAAGTTTGACATTTTCGATGAAATGGTAGAAAAAGGACTTCAAGGAGTTGAATGCTTTTCAAGTTATCATAGCCTTGAAACCAATGATTATTTTTATCAAAAAGCTAAAGATCTTAATTTATTATTTACTTGTGGAAGCGATTTCCATGGTAAAACGAAACCAGCAATTCATCTAGGTGAAAATGGATGTGTTTCACCAGATGAAATTAAAGAACTTTTAATTAAATACCAATTAATAAGAGGCTAATTTAGCCTCTTAAGTATTTTTTTAAGTTTTCTAATTGATTATTACAATCACTTACACCTAAGTCATACATTTGTTGAATGACTTCTTTGTCTTTTTCAAGTCGTCCAATAGGGATGAGTTGACTAGGTCTTAAAACAAAAATCTTCTTTTCTTTTTCTAATTTTGTAATCAAATCTAAAGACGCATTATAATTTAAATAACGATTATTTAAGGTTTCTACAAAATGAGGATATTGATGATAAAAGAGTTTATTAAGATGTTTATTGGATGGCTTTTTACGATAATCTATGGGTCTTGTTAAAACGACAATGATTTTATCAACATCCATCTCTAACATTTTTTTAATAGGAATACTGTCACTACAGCCACCATCTAAATATTCATGACCATTGACTTGAATGATATGAGATACAAAAGGCATTGAACCTGATGCTCTTAAATATTCAACTTGATCATAATTATCTAAAGTATCCAACAACTTATATTCTGCTTTTCCTGTTTGTAAATTTGTCACAACGGCATAAAAATCAACAGGAGATTCTTGATAACTTTGATAATCAATTGGATCTAAATCATCAATCAATTTTTCGAAACAAAATTCTTCATTCATGACATTTCCTGTTTTTAAAAAAGAATAAACACCCATATAATCTTTATTTCCAACGTAAGCTTTATTATATCTCAAAACACGTCCTATTTGTTTTGATTTATAATTCATTCCAAATAAAGCTCCCGCTGAAACACCAATAATTGTATCAACATCAATCTTTTCTTTTAAAAATGTATCAATGACACCCGCTGTGTATAAACCACGCATAGCGCCACCTTCTAATACTAAACCAACTTTCATTTATATCACCGAGGGTATTATATCATAAAATTTGAACATCAAAGCAAAAAAGAAGATGTTTGAATAAAATATATATTTTGCGTATAATACGATTAGGTGATTAAAAATGGAAAAAGGCAAAATACGTATGCTCGCCAATTTAATAGAGCTTAATAAAATAGAAGTAAGACTTTCAAAAAAAAATTATGGGGGAATTTCTCCAAAATTTTATTTGAGAGATTTAAATAAAGAAACACTTGTAGAAATTCCTGTTGCTGAAACATGTGAAGATGATATTTGTGTTAAATATTATTTTAAAAATGTTCATATTGATTTAACGCATCATTATGAGATGGTAGATAATTATGGTTTAAGTGCTATTTTACAATATGTAAGACTTTCTGAATTGGATGATTTTGATGAATTATTTTATTATGATGGAAAATTAGGCCCTCTTTATCAAAAAGAAAAGACAACTTTCAAAGTATGGGCGCCTACGGCTTTAGAAGTCATGGTTAAAGTAGGAAATGAAGCTTATCAAATGGAAAGAAAAGAAAAAGGGGTTTTTGAAGTAACGATCCAAGGAGATTTGGATAATCAAGAATATAATTATTTGATTCGTCATCATAAAAGTTTTCATGAAACATTAGATCTTTATGCTTATGCTTCTAATGCTAATAGTAATAGTAATATTGTCATTGATGTTGATAAAATCAATGAACCACTTTATTTAGAAAACTTACAACATATGAAAAGAAAAACAGAAGCGATCATTTATGAATTAAGTGTTCGTGATTTTACTATGTCTAAGACAATTAACGCAACACATCCAGGGACTTTTATGTCTTTAGTAGAAAGTGGTTTAGTTACACCACAAGGTAATAAAGCAGGGTTTGATTATCTTGTAGATTTAGGTGTCACTCACGTTCAAATCATGCCAATGTATGATTTTGCGACAGTAGATGAACTTCATCCTACAGTGATGTATAACTGGGGTTATGATCCAATTCAATACAATGTTCCTGAAGGAAGTTATGCTTTAGATCCTCAAGATGGTTATTCTCGAGTTAAAGAATGTCGTCATATGGTTTCAACACTTCATCAAAAAGGTTTAAGAGTGGTGATGGATGTTGTTTATAATCATATGTATGATTATTATACAAGTGCGTTTGAAAGAACAGTACCGGGGTATTATTTTAGAAAGAATCAATATGGAGAAATGTCTAATGGTTCTTGGTGTGGAAATGATTTGGAATCAAGACATCAAATGGTAAGACGATATATTAAAGATATGTGTTTGCGTTGGCAAAAACTTTATGGAGTAGATGGTTTTAGATTTGATTTAATGGGTATTATTGATATTGAAACCTTAAATCAAGTTTATGATCAAGCTTCAAAAATAGATGATAGTTTTATTATGTATGGCGAAGGATGGAATATGCCTACAGCTATGGATGATCATGAAAAAGGAATGCAAGATAATCATCGTAAGATGTTAAATATTGGCTTCTTTAATGATTATTATCGTGAAACTTTAAAGGGTGGAAGTGGAGATTCTGCTTTAAAGGATAAAGGTTATTTTGCAGGGAATATGTATAATTGTGAAATTGGTGGTGAATGTATGAAAAATACAAATCGCTACAGCTATGTTGATCAAAGTATTAATTATGTTGAATGTCATGATAATGCGACAACATTTGATAAATTTGCAATTAGTAATGGAGATGAACCACTTGAAACTCGTAAGAAAAGACAATTGATGTTGAATGTTGCGCTTATTTTATCACAAGGAATTCCTTTTATTCATTGTGGTCAAGAGTTCTATCGTAGTAAAGATGGACTTGGAAATACGTATAATACATTAGATCATATTAATGCAGTCAATTGGTCTTTAGTTGATGAAAATCAAGAGGATATTGAAACTCTTAAACAAATGATTCAACTTAGAAAAGAAAATGGTGGATTTAAGTATGAGACAATTCA
Source organism: Faecalibacillus sp. H12 (assembly GCF_013361255.1). Taxonomy (NCBI): domain Bacteria; kingdom Bacillati; phylum Bacillota; class Erysipelotrichia; order Erysipelotrichales; family Coprobacillaceae; genus Faecalibacillus; species Faecalibacillus sp. H12. The sequence continues at coordinate 10,511 of NZ_JABWDK010000039.1, forward strand.
AGAAGTAAATGAATATGTAAGTACAAATCATTTTGATTATCGTATTTTAAGATATTGTGTGAAACAAAATAAAGGAAAATATCAAGAGATTGTTGCATATTTTAATCCTTCGTATTATGATTTTGAAATAAATGATATGGATGAATATGAAGTGATTTATAATGATCATGAATCACGCACATATTTAGCTCCTATTTCGATGAAAATATTTGGATTAAAGAGGTAAAAAATGAAATTAATTATTGGTTTAGGTAATCCTGGAAAAGAATATGAAAATACAAGACATAATACAGGATTTATGGTATTAGATCGTTTAAGTGAAAAATTAAATATTGAAATGACACAAAACAAATTTAAAGGACTTTATGGAAAAAGTAAATATAAAGGTGAAGATGTGATTTTATTAAAACCACAAACTTATATGAATTTATCTGGAGAATCTGTTAGACAAGTTATGGATTTCTTTAAAATCAATCAAGAAGATATCTTAGTTATTTATGATGATTTAGATATGCCAGTAGGGAAGCTTCGTTTAAGACAAAGTGGTAGTGCTGGTGGGCATAATGGTATTAAAAATATTATCTTGCATACTGGAAGTCAAAATTTTAATCGTATTCGTGTAGGTATTGATCGTAGTAAATATATAAAAGTTGTTGATTATGTTTTATCACGTTTTACAAAAGATGAACAAGATGCTATCAATCAAGGGATTGAAAATGCCAGTGATGCAGTCATTGATTATTTGGATCATGGATTTAACCATGCAATGAATCGTTTTAATTAGAGGCACATATGAAAAAGATACTACATTTATTAAAAGATAATAAAGCATTTAATGCTTTATTGAATAAACAAAATATCGTTGTCAATTCTTCCAACAGCGAAGCGCTACTGATTGCTAGCGCATTTTTGACTTTAAAAAAAGATATGCTGATTGTTAAATCAAACCAATATGAAGCTAATCTTCTTTATAAACAAGTTTCTCAAATGATTGATGAAGCCCTTTATTTTCCTGTAGATGAATCTTATCGTATTGAAAGTTTGGCCGCTTCAGGAGAATTATTAGGACAAAGATTAGGAACGATGTATCAACTTACACGACCTGGTCCACATCTTTTGATCAGTCATGGTCATAGTGTGATGCGATATGTTCCAACTGTTGATGTTTTTAAGAAAAACTGTATGACTTTAAAAGTAGGAGATCATATTGATGTTTATGATTTACAAAGATTTTTAGTGCAAGCAGGTTATATGCATACAACACGTGTTGATCAACCTTTCTATTTTTCTAAACGTGGGGGAGTCGTTGATATTTTTTCAATGCAATATGACCATCCTATTCGTATTGATTTCTTTGATGATGAAATTGATTATATTAAATTTTTTGATGAAAAAACACAAAGAACGATTGAAAAAGTGGATGAAATTGAAATTATTCCAGCTACCGATCTTCTTTATTTAGATCAAGAAGTAGGTTCAGTTGTTACACAAATCAAAGATTCTTTTGAAGAACAATATCAAAAGATGGATGATTTATTTAAAGATGATTTTGAAGAAAAAATCATGATCGATATTGAAAACTTAAAAGCACATGCTACAGATAGTAGTCAATATGCGTATTATCATCTCTTTAAAAATGTGACGAGTATTAAAGATTATTTAGATGATCCAATTACTATTTTATGTCAAGAAGAAGATATTCATTTTCAAATCAAAAACTATATTTCAGAAAACTTCTATTATTATCAAGAATTAAGCCAAAGTGGACGCTTTTTAAAAGATAATCAACTTTATCAAGATTTTGATAGCATTATTAAAGATAACTATCAAGCCATTAATACTTTTACAACAAATAAAGACGATGTTGTCTTTTTAAGTCACGATGTGATGTTTAATCGAGATGATGAAAAACGTGTCATCCAACAAATCAATGATTATTTAAAGAATAGTCAAATTTTAATTTCTCTAGAAAATAAACATCAACTTCAATTGATGGTGGAACTTTTTGATCGTCATGAAATGAAATATACACTTGTAGGAATTGATGAAGTAATTTATCCAGGTATTAATCTTTATGTAGGAAAACTTGCATCAGGATTAGAACTTATTGAAGAAAAAGTAGTTATTTTAACAGCCTATGAATTATTTGGAGAAGTCAATGTTTATAAAACAAAATATTTTAGATTTAAAGATGCTAAAACATTACGTAACTTCCAAGAATTAAATGTTGGTGATTATGTTGTTCATGATAGCTATGGAATAGGGCAATATTTAGGAATTAAAACACTTGATGTTAAAGGATATCATAAAGATTATTTATATGTGGCTTATGCTGGAGATGATACGCTTTATATTCCAGTTGAACAATTTAAAATGATTCGTAAGTATGCAAGTGCTGATGGTAAAGTACCAATGATCCATGCTCTTGGAAGTAGCAAATGGACAAAAGCTAAACAAAAGGCTAAAAATAAAATTGATGATATTGCTGATCGATTAATAGAATTATATGCTAAAAGAATGTCTTCACCAGGGTTTGCTTTTTCTAAGGATAATGAATTACAAATCGATTTTGAAAATCAATTTGGTTATGCTTTAACTACTGATCAACAAAGAAGTGTTGATGAGATTAAATTGGATATGGAAAAACCTCAACCAATGGATCGTCTTTTATGTGGAGATGTTGGTTTTGGTAAAACTGAAGTGGCCTTACGTGGTGCTTTTAAAGCGATTTTAGATCATAAACAAGTAGCTTTTCTTTGTCCAACAACTATTTTATCAATGCAACATTTTAAAACAGCCACCGAACGTTTTAAAAATTTCCCTGTAGAAATTGCTTTACTCAATCGTTTTACTTCATCTAAAGAAAAGAAACGTATTTTAAAAGAAGTTAAAGAAGGTAAAATTGATTTATTAATAGGAACACATCGTATTTTATCAAAAGATGTCGCGTTTAATGATTTAGGGTTACTTGTTATCGATGAAGAACAACGTTTTGGTGTTAAACAAAAAGAAAAAATCAAAGAATACCGTGAAACCATTGATGTTCTTTCTCTTTCAGCTACACCAATTCCTCGTACATTACAAATGTCTTTAATGGGAATTAGAGGATTATCGAAAATCGATACACCACCTAAAAATAGATTACCTGTACAAACTTATGTTGTTGAAAAAAATAATACGTTAATTAAACAAGTTATTGAAAGAGAACTCGCTAGGGATGGACAAGTTTTCTATCTTTATAATCGAACAGATCAAATCGCTAATGTAGCTTATAAAATTTCTTCTACTGTTCCTAATGCAAAAGTAGCTATAGGACATGGTCAAATGGATAAAAATGAACTAGAAGATGTTATGCTTCGTTTTATGAATAAAGAATTTAATGTTCTTATTTGTACAACAATTATTGAAACAGGAATTGATATTCCTAATGCCAATACGATGATTGTTGAAGATGCTGATAAATTTGGGTTAGCCCAACTTTATCAAATTAGAGGACGTGTAGGTCGTAGTGAAAGAGGCGCTTATGCTTATCTTCTTTATAAAAAAGATAAGTCTATTCAAGATGATGCATTAAAACGTTTAAAAGCGATTAAAGAATTTACTGAACTTGGTAGTGGTTATAAAATTGCCATGCGTGATTTATCAATTCGTGGTTCAGGAGATATTCTTGGGGGTAAACAAGCTGGGTTCATTGATGATATTGGTTTTGAAATGTATATGAAGATCTTACAAGATGCCATCAATGTAAGAATGCATAAAGATGAAAAGCCTGAAGAAGAAGTTAAAAACTTAAATGTGAGTGTAGATGGTTATATTCCTGATGACTATGTAGAAAGTGATTATGAAAAACTTGAATTGTATCAAAGATTAGATAAAGCAAAAACAATGAGTGAACTTAATAGTTTAAAAGCGGAATTTGATGATTATTATGGAAATTTACCGGAAGCTATTTTAACATTGATTGAAAAGAGAAAACTTGAAATTCTTTCACATTATTCTATTATTGAAGATATTAAAGATTCTGGTAAACAACTAGAAATTATCTTTTCACCAAATGCTTTTGAAACAATTTCAGGTGATAAATTATTCTTGCTTGCTAATCAACTTTTTACAAAGCCAGCCTTTAAATCTTTAGATAATAAAATAACAATTAAAATCAATAAACATGATCAATGGCTTAATCGTTTAAATGAGTTTATTGAAACGTTATCAAAAAAATAAACGAAAGAAAAGTACGACAAAATGGCGCTCTAAATAATCGAGTGCTTTAGCGAAATTCGCTCTAAATTATTAAGGGG
>NZ_JABWDK010000003.1:0-122694 GCF_013361255.1 Faecalibacillus sp. H12
GAAACTAGGTTCTTTATTAATACCTTTCCTAATTTCTAAATACATTATAGTTCTTGGCTTTAGCACTGTCAAGAGATGAGTGCTAAAATGTTTTAATTATTTAAAAAAGCAGATTTCTCTGCTTATTGAATATAGGTTCTGTATTGTTTAATAATTCTTGTTAATCTAAAGACAATAAAGAGATTAGATATTCCATTAATTAAAAATAATATACCAATCACAAATGAAGATGAAATCACTGTACTTGGTGCTAAAAAGAACATCGTAAGACCTGTAAATATTAAAATTGTGACAACAACATAATCAAAAGTTAAAGAATAACTTATCATTGATTTAATAAACGTATAGGCTTCAAAACAATATAAAGCACTAATAATAATATATAAACTAAAAATATAAGAGAAGAAAGTTGTCATAAGTGGTATATGTGTTAACACAAAGATTCCTAACAAACATTTTAGAAAACCACTTAATAATGTATTCTTCATAAAATAAATATCTAACCATCCATTAAAATAATAAATAAAATCAAGAATACCTGTTGCTGTAATAATTATTCCTGCAATAATCGTAATCATTTGAAAGGATTCTTGAGGATTGATCAAGAATAAAATCCCAATAATAATTGCACTAAGTGCGTTGATCCAAATACTTGTTTTTACTTTATTTAATGTTTTCATATGTATCACTTCCTACTTATAATATAGTCCTCTTTTATTGATTATAAAATGGACAAAATAAGTAAAATAACCAAAAAAACAGACTTATAATAAAGTCTGTGAGGAACTATCTATTAAATGATAGATTTTTTCTACAAATAATTTTAAATCATAATCTCCTTGGCATTCTAACCAATCAATTAAAATACCAATCATTAAGCATTTATAAAAATGTGTTAATGTTTCCTTTTCATCTTCACTTCTTGATACATAATGTGAAGATTGTTTCATAAACATTTTAACAATATGTAAAGCGACATGATTCATATATGTAATAAATTCATCTTTTTGAGATGATGAATAAAGATGTTGGAAAGCTTTTTTATGTTTTATAAATTCTTCTACCAAAGGAGAAAGACACGTCATTGGTGAACCAAATTCATAATTGTTTTGAATGATTTCATCTGCCCATAATTTTACTGTATATTCAGCAAGATTTGGGATATCTTGAAAATGATAATAAAAAGTGTTTCTATTTAATGCACAACGTTCAACAATGTTTTGAACTGTTATTTTATTAAAGGGTTTTTCTTCTAATAGTTGCCAGAACGCATCAATAATTATTTCTTTTGTTTTCTTCATATCTTTACCTCATTTACCCCATTATAACAAAAAAGAAATTGTAGATGAACAATTTCTTTTAAATGAATATTAATGAATATATTCGTATTTATCAATAACTATAAGAACAGTAAACCAATATTTATCTTCTGAAAAAGATATTTCAGATTTATATTTTTTTAAAGTTGATTTTACACTTGATAAACCAATTCCATGTTCTGCCGTTCCTTTTTTACTTATGAGCTGAGGATTATATTTTAATACTGGATAGTTAATCGTATTCTTTATTTTTATATAAACATATTCGTTATCTTGATTTAAATCAATAATGATTTTTTTTGATGGATTTGCTGAACAATTCTCAATTGCATTATCAATAAGATTTCCAAATATAATATACGAGTCCAATTTATCAAAAATGATATCTCCATTGTAGTGATTACATATAAATTGTATATTCTTTTCCTGAAATATTTCTCGTTTTGATGAAATTATATAGTCCAAGGAAGATACTCCTGTATTAACAGATGTTTCTAATTTAGTTAAATTTGCTATTTCTTTTTTTATTTCTTTTTCAAAATTCTCATTATTATTTTCATAACAATCTAATAAATATAATAGATGATGTTTCATATCATGTTTTATAGTTTTTAATTTTTCTTCATTTTTTATAAGTCTATGATAATCTTTTTCCTTATTTTTTAATTCTTGTATGATCAATTGATTCGTAAATGTTTCATTTTGTAATTGTATATTTTGAATAAAAAATTTATACATAAAATATACAAATACATTCAATATGATTAATTCTATTAAAGATGATAGAACAAATGTCTTTTTTACAAAGATAGTATTAAAAATAATAATATAAAGAACTAACATTGACGTAATTAATATATCAAATGTTTTATGTATTTTAATTTCAAAAATATACTTTTTAAAATACTTATGAAAAATAAAACTTAGTAATAAAAAAACAACTTTTGATATAAAATTCACCAAATTATTACTATAAATATTATACGTAATCATATAAGATATACTATTAACAGTAACTAATACAAGAGCATTAGAAAATAATAATAATATATTATTGAGAATTGCTACAAAAAAACAATTAAAGATATCTTTTCTAGAAAGATAATGTGTAATTCCTAAATAATACAATATCTCTACAAATAACAATGTGTAATCAGTTAAAAAATGATAATTGTACATAATACTTATTATCATTTCTCCTATCCAAAAAATCATAAATCTTATTATATTTTCTTTTGAGGTGTAATCTAATATCAAAAAAATAAACATTATTGAAATAAATGTTTCAAACATCATTATAACTATATTAAAAATATTCATACACTTTCTGCCTTTCTAACTAAAAATAATCTTTTTGCTTCTTTAATCATTGGCCTACTAATATTAAAACATAGTCCATTTTCATAAATAATCATTCCATTAGAAATCTTTTCTACACAATTCCAATTAATTAAAAATGACTTATTCACTTGAAAAAATATATCCGAATCTAATAATTTATATATTTCTGATAATTTCATTCGCACTTTTATACACGTATTATTATTTTTATAAATATAACAATTATGTTTATTTGATTCACAGAATAAAATGTCTACTAGTTTAATTTGAATTATTTCTCCATTACTCTTTACCTGGATTTTTTTATTTTTTTTATCTAATAGAAATATTAATTCTTCAATAACACGTTCTATTTCTAAATCAAAATGTTCTTTTCTTATAAAATCAAATGGATGTACTTTAAAAGTATCAAAAACTAATTCACTATGATTTGTTACAAAAATTATAAATGTATCTAAATGCTTTAATTTATATTGATTAGCAAAATCTATCCCATTCATCATTGGCATATCTATATCAATAAATACAGCATCATAATTTTTATTCATATCTATTTTAGATACATCTTGAAAACATTCTAATTCCAATTTATTACAATTTATAATTTTATTTTTCATCATATTAAGATCATTTTTATTATCATCAATAATTATTACTTTGTACATAAGCTTTCCTCGAAAATAGTATATCAAATATTTTAAACTAAAAATATGCATTATTTGCCTTATTATTTACCTTTCTTGCCAAAATCCAAAAAAATTAAATATTACTGTTATTATCAAATTGGGAGGAGCAAGAATGATAAATTATTTAAGTAACAAATTCATTTCTATATGCCTAGAAGAAAAAATTATAGATGTAGATAGCGATATATATAAATACGGATTTGAATCTATTTTATCAAGTTATTTATGTATAGCGATTGTTCTATTTACGGGTATTTTTATAAAATACAAATTAATAGCATTTTTTTACTTACTTATTTTTTATTTTATTAGAAAATATTCAGGAGGATATCACTGTGATAGTTATTTAAAATGCATAATATGGACGGATTTTATATTCATATTATCTGTAATAATGATTGATAAGCTAAATTATGAATTATTAATTCCATTATGTATCGTATGTAGTATTTTTTCGATAAAAAAAGCTCCAATATGTCATTTTAATAAACCATTTACAAATTCTCAGAGAAAGATTTTTAAACAAAAATATTGTCATATTATTTATATTCTTTTATCACTTGGAATAATTTCTACTTTTCTATACCCTCTTCTATCGAAATTAATTTTTGTAATTATAATAATCAATGCTTTTCTCATGAAGAAAGGAGAACAAAAAAATGAAAAAAGAATTACTAAAATTTGTGGCTAAGAAGTCATTATTAGCCGCTAAGTCATCTACTGAAAATACATCTAGATGGCACATGTATGAACCACCATTACCAAAAAAACTAATGAAAGGAATATTAAATTATGAAAAAAAATAAAATTAAATTATTTGTAACATTAAGTTTCGCACTACTTATGGCATTTGGAAATGTAAACTCTGTATCCGCTGCTAAATCAACAACAAAATCAACACCCTATGGTACATTAAAAGGATTTATATCTCCTTATAATAGTGGATCATCTAAATTGTGTGAAGGTGGTACCACTATTGGTCAAAATGTTAAATCTATAAAAATAAAAATAGAAGCTAAAAAAACTAGCACTGGTGCTAATATTGGTTCTACTCAAAACCAACATGCAAATAGTTCTGGTGTTGGAGATACATTAGAATGTTGGGGATATACTGGAACTAAAGTTACATTTTATGGAACACATGATGCTATTCATACAACCGGATATCATGTTTATACATCTACACAATATTAAATTAATATAAATATCATTTTTGATAATAACTATTAAATTATCAGAAATGATATTTTCTATAATGAGGTTAACTATGAAAAAAATAATAACCATTTTTTTAGTCATATTACTATGTGGTTGTCAAACCACAAATAATCATAAAGTAAAAACAGTTAAGAAAACTCAAGATTACCAACAATTATCAAAATATGAAATCATTGATTTTAAAATCATAGATCATAATTTAATATTCGTTTATAAAAAAAATAATCAAACATATGTTTATGATTATTCTATAGAAAAAAATAAAGAATTATTAAACACAATGATTTTTGATGGGCCTGTTAATAAAGCTAAAATACATGTTCTTCAAGATATATATGCTATTCAACTAACAGACAATTTATTTTTATTTCAAAATCATAAACTTAAAAATCATATTGATTTAAATAATTTTTTTGATGAATTTGAATATGATAGTTTAGCTGTTTCATCATCTGGTCAATTTATTTCATGTGTAAAAATGAATTATGATACAGAAAGTGTTTTATTATTAGATAGAGATACTCGCTTAGTTAGCACTGTTCTTACTTTAGATGATACACCTAGAAAATTAAATGCTATATGGGAATTAGCTTTCACAAATGATAAAACCCTTATTTATACTGGTGGAACATATTTAAAACAAGGTCAACAAACTTCTGGATGTTATGGGGTAATAGATATAAATCATCAAACTTATAGTTTATATAATAGTCCCCAAGTTACTTTAAGTTCTTTTAAAGATAAAAGTATTATTCATAATCAAGATGAAGGTTATGGTGCTAATAAGGATAAGATTGCTGTTTATTATGATGATGATTTTAATGATTTAGGACTTAATTATGAAAATTCTGTAAATTGTTATTTAAGTAATGGAAAGATTATTATTACAGAAAAAGGAAGTGTTGATGATTGGAAACCTTATATTATTTTCAATAATGTAAAATATGATTTTAATGAGCTAGATAATATTTTATTTGCTGAATATGTTGATCATCAATTATTTATTATAGGTAAACAAAATGAGAAAACTACTTTTATAAGAAGAGAGGTAACAGAATGAAAAAAATAATACTCAGTATGTTTTGTATATTTTTACTTGTTGGATGTAGTACCAAACAAGAAAATATAACAATCAAAAAGAATAACAATCAAGAAACAGTTGATTTAAAAGTAGGTTTTGGATTGCATCATATTGAAGATGGTTATAGTTTTGATGGTAAAGATGTAGATATTAATTATGATTATGAAGTTGTAGGTAGAGATGCAAATTTTGGTTTAATGATATTTATTAATGGTATTCCTCAAATGATTAAGCATGAAGATAAAGAAAGTTTAGTCTACACATTTAAAGGAAAAAAAGACACTAATAAAACTGAGCATGTTTCTATTATGCCTAATACTGGTAGTAAAGGTGATCATCTTTATATGCATGCTTTTTTAATAGCTGATTATGAAATTGTTGATTCTCTTAAACAACTTACTAATAAACAACATATGATGGCTTGTGGTACTACTTTTATTGATATTCATCAAGATACTGCTAATAATCCTATAGATTTAAATAATAATTATGATTTAATTGATTATACATCTGATTTATTAAAACATGATGAAGAAGGTTATTTTGATAATAATTTACTTATTCAATTTCCTAATAATCTAGAAGGAAATTTTAAGAAAAATAAACCTATTACTATAAAAATGAGTGGTATTTCTGATAATTATATTCTTTGGGTATTAGAAGATTTAAAACCTGTATCTAGCTACCATATAGAACTTCCTAAAAATAAAAGTGCAGTATTAAGCTATAAACCAGGAAATAAAACAAAAAATGTAAAAGCTATTGCTATTCCTCTTTCAAGTAATCTTCCAGAAGAAAGTACTTCATTGGTGGTAAAGTAATGAATATTTATATAAATGATTTATCAAAGTATTATAAAAACAAAAAAGCATTAGATCATATTACTTTACATTTATCATCTGGAATCTATGGATTAATTGGTCCTAATGGAGCAGGAAAAACTACTTTTTTAAGTATTTTATGTGGACTTATTAAAAATGATAGTGGAACAATTGAAATTGATGAAGTTAAGTTTTTAAGTGATGATTTTTATCATGTCTTTGGATATGTTCCTCAATCTCCTGCTTTATATGTAGATCTTACTTGTAATGAATTTCTTGAATATATTTGTGCACTTAAATCAATTGATAAAAACCAAATAGATCATACTTTAAGATTAGTTAATTTATATGATCAAAAATATATTAAGATTAAAAAATTATCTGGAGGAATGAAGCAACGTTTACCTATTGCTCAGGCAATCATAAATGATCCTCAAATTTTATTATTAGATGAACCTACAACAGGTTTAGACCCTATTGAAAGATTAAGACTTAAAAATCTCTTAAGAAATCTTTCAAAAAATAAAATTATTATTATTTCTACTCATATTATTCAAGATATGGACCATCTAGCTAAATCTCTTATATTCTTTAAAAACGGACAATTATTAGATTTTAAAAGTCCACAAGAATTAATATTATCATTAAAACAATTCTTTTATGAAACGATCGTTTCAAAAAAAGATCTACAAAAATATATAGAAACATATCATGTTTCTTCTATTGTACCTATTAACGATGATTATAAAATTAAGTTTTTTTCTCATAAAGATGAATTATTTCCACATTGTAAAGAAATAAATTTAGAAGATATTTATCTTTATTATTATGGTGATGTTTATGATAAAAGGTGAATTATATAAGTTATTACGTTCTAAATCAGTTAAAGTTCTATTTATTCTTTTACTTATCTTAAACAGTTTACAAATCATATATGTCAATTATCAAAATATATATGGAGATATTAATACAGGAAAAAGAAAAATATTAAAAATAATTCAAGGACCTATTTCTCAACAAAAATATGATTGGCTTGTTAATTATCATAATACGATGTTAGAACAAGTAAATAATGGAAACTATAATACCAAAAACAAGTCTAAAAATACTTTTTCAGGTTATATTTTCGGTGATGAACAGATAAGTAATAATTTATTAGAAGATTATGAATATACAATCAATTATCATTCTTCAATTAAAAATAAAATCACTATTCTAGATGAAAATATTAAAAAAACTCAAAATAGTAAATGGAAAAAAGAAAATATAATGCTTAAAAAAAGATTAAAAAATAGAAATCTTAGCTACTACTATGATTATACCTTAATCAATAATTTTATGAATCAAGATTTTCAATATCTATTATCCCTGATATTTTGTATTATCTTAGTAATCAAATTATTCATCTATGAAAAACAAAAACAAACAGATTTATATTTTTATATTTCTAGAAAACAAATAAAAAAAATATTTATATCAAAGATATTAATGATCTTGTTATTTACGTTTCTTTCTTCTTTATTATTGTTAATAGAAAGTTATCTTATTTATTATTTTTTAGGAATGAAAAATGGTTTATTTCAACCACTTTATGCATTATCTCATTTTATGTATGAACCCTATAATATTTCTATATTCTTTTATATTGTTTGTAATTATTTTTTTCGTTTAGTTGGATGTTTATCTTTCTCTTATTTATTTTTATTTCTTTGTCATTTTTTAAACAAGGAATATAAAGGATTTTTTATTGCTATATTGATTATTTATATTTCAATTCAGTTATATAACAACAATCTATTAAGTATTATTAGTTTTTCATCTTTAAATGATTCTATCTATAATCAAAGGATTTTTATGAGTTCCTTATTATTTTCATTTATCATTTTAAATTTAAATTTTTTTACCTATTTTCTATTTAAGAGGAGATATTATGTATCAATTAATTAAATTATATTTTCGTTTATTTTTTAAAAATAATAAAGGTTTACTCATTATTCTTATTTTACTTTTTACATCTTTCTCAACTTTATATATAAATCTACATCAAACAAAAATAAACCGTGATACTACTACACAAATTTATGATCAATATATAGATAAATACTCTGGTATTCCAAATAATTCAAAAGAAAAAAAAATTCTAAAAGAATTAGATTCTTATGAGAATAATGAAGATATTTTAAAAGAATATCAAAATCATCAAATTAATCAAAAAGAATATCTAAAAAAACAAAGAAAAAATAATTCTAATATTTTAAAAAAAGATGCATTAAATTCTTTCTACTTATATTATTTAAAAATTAAAAATACTCAACATAAGGAAATAGTTAATACAAGGTATACTGATTGTTTAAATTTTAACAATCTAGATTTTATTATCATTCTCTTTCTTTTCTTTCTTATTTATAGTATCTATTTAAAAGAAATAGATGATCATATATGGATTTATGAAAAAACAACATCTAATGGTATTAAGAATGCTAAAAAGAGTAAAATATTTGTATTTAGTTGTATATGGGGATTATTTTTAATTTTAATGACTATTGGTAAAATACTTATTTTTAAACATTTTTCTAGATTAGATTTTTCAATAATTAATATTCCTTGGTGTTCAAAAAATTGTCCAAATATTTCATTAATAACATTTATATGCTTTTGTACATTTCTTTACTATATAGCGAGTTATCTTTTATGTGGTCTAAGTATTTTACTAAAAAAATTTATTCATTCTAATATCTTTATTTTGCTTGTACTTTTTATTTTCGTCTATATTCCTTTAGCTTTCTTAGGAAATAGTATACATATTCTTTATTTTCCTTTTATTAGTTTTCTTGTTCCTGGTCGCTATTTTGCAGGTTATGGTGAAAAAATGTTAGGCATAGATTTTCATATAGTAATTATTGAATTGATTATTATCTTTATATTCTTTCTTTATTAATATTAATAACTGGTTGTTCAAATAATCAAAATAATTCATCTAGTTTTCAATACAATAGTTATCATGAACTTAACTTTGCGGAAAATAAAGAATATTATTATTTTTCTAATAAGATAATAGATAAAAATGATTGGAAAGAGTATTCTTTAGTAAGAAATCTTTACGAATCTAGTAATAATTTAATTAATGTATTTCCTCAAAAAGATGGTTTTTTTTATACTATTGACGATGATGAAAGTGAATATTTATATCTCTTTAATAATGATTTTCAAGATGTTAAATTAAAAAAGTTATCTTCTTTACAGAAGAATTTTATGAATATAGAACAACAACATATCCCTATTTCAGATAAGAATATATTAGGTATTATTGGTAACAAGAATAGATATTATATTATTTATAGTGACAAAATAACTAATCAAAATAATAAAGTTGTTTATAAAGGAAAATTAACAAACCGTTATTCTATTTATCATCAATATCTTTATTTTCTACAAGATGATTATACAATCATTAAAATATCTCTAGATACATTTAAAAAAGAAAAATTAGATACTCCATTATGTGATTATTTCTATATAAAAAATAATCATCTCTATTTACACAATATTCAAGATGATAAGTTATATTGTGATAATCAAATTCTATTTAATGAACAAATTGAAAATAGTGATATATATAAAGATAAACTATATTACACCCGAAATGATGGTTTATTTATGTATGATTTTACTTATAAAGAAAGTACTTTATTAACAAAAGAAAAAGTATATTCATTAAAAATATCAATAGATGGAAAATATTTATCTTATATAACAGATAGCACTAAAAAAAATAAAGAAATTAAAATAATCATTAAAGATTTAAAAAAGAATAAAATAGTATATGTTAGAGATGCATAAAAGTCATGGATAAACCATGACTTTTTAAATAATATAGTCTGTATCTCCTCGATATCTTGCTAGAAACTGTTGTGTTCTTGGCATTTGAGGATGATCAAATATTTGTTTAGCTGTGCCACTTTCAACAATTTGTCCTTGATCCATAAAAATCACTTTATCTGATATTTGATGTGCAAAAGACATTTCATGAGTCACAATAATCATTGTGATATTTTCATCAGCAACACGTCCTTTAATATCCCTCATTTTAGTAATTTCAGTATTATATTTTTTAGTGATAATTGCTGGATATGAGTATGTATGTGGAATTGAAAAATCATATTTTTTCTTTCTTTCAGCAGTAATAGCCACTTGGTTAGTTACTAAATCATATTTATCTGAATCAAGTCCAGCAATTAAACTATACCATTTAACTTCTACAAATTTAACTTTGACCCCTAATTCTTTAGCAAGCGCTTCTGATACTTCTACATCATAACCTACTAAATTATCGTTATCATCATGATAAGAGAAAGGAGCAAATGTCCCTTCTGCTCCAATCACGATTTCTTTATTTTCTTGAATTTTATCCCATGTATTTTCTTATTTAGATGAAGCACATCCTGTTGTCACACTTGCTAGTAAGGTAAGTGCTAATAATTTAATCCCTAATTTTTTCATTGTTGTTTTCCCTTTATAATAGATGATATTCATGTTCCCATTTACTATTTACAAAATAATTAGCTGCTTTTTTAGCTTCAGCTAAATCCATGAATGTATAATTTCCACATTCTTCTTCCTTAGCCCCTGGAATCTCTTGATCCCAAGAGGCAATTTGACTATAAACATCTTTTACAACTTCTTTAATCACTTCTAAATCTAAATCTCTCACAATCAAATAAAAGCCTGTCATACAACCCATTGGTCCAAAATAAATCACTTGATCTTTATATTTACCATTTCTAAGTAATGTTGCGCCAATATGTTCAATCGTATGTGCTGCTTCTGGTTTTAAAGCTGGCTCAACGTTAGGTTGTGTCATTCGAATATCATATGTAATCAAATCCCCATCAATTCTTGATACATAAACTCCTTTAGTTAGTTTTCGATGATCAACACTAAAACTTGTAATTCTTTCCATTTTTAATTCCCCCATTTTATTTTGTACCAATTTATTCATTTCATATATAATTAATATGATATAAGAATATAACATTCACTTATCCATGTCAAGCAAAAGCTATGTGACTAAAAGAATTAAAATTTTTTATTTTTTTAAAGAAAAAAGCAAAAAAAGAGACGATATATATAGTAGGAGGTATATTTTATGGAAGGTATAATTGAAAAAAGTTCATCTAATCATAAACTAGTATTAGATAACTATTGTAAGTTGATTATTTGTCATGAAGAAATATTAAGTAGAATAGTTATATGTTTTGTTGATGAAGCAAAACATTTAACTCTGAATGAGATTGAAAGATTGATCAAAGAAAAGAAATCTTTTCAACATTTAGATAAAGAAAACTTTATTCCCTATAGTGGTAAAACGAATTATGATTTCCTTTGTACGATTGATTTATCACAAAGAATCTATCTAAATGTTGAAATACAAAATGACCCCAATCCAGGTTATTCTCTGATTACACGAGGTCTTACTTATATCTCAAGAATCATGACCACACAATGGAAAAATGAATATTATGACTATGATTATAATCATATAAAGAAAGTCTATTCAATTTGGATATTACCACAATCTGCCAAAAAGAATGATGGTCATATCAATGCATATAAGATAGATGAAATAAATATCAATGGAACAACAATAGAAAGAATAGAAACCTATGACAAAGGTGTACTTATTATGATATACTTAAACAAAGAACATGATACTAATGAAAAGTATATAATCTATGATAACATACTAACACCACTTGTTGCTTTTTTAAATAATGTATTAAGTTATCAAGAAAAAAGAAGAATCATGAAAGAATATGGATTTAATGTAATAGATAAGGAGGTAGAAAAGATGTGTAACTTAGGAGAAATGATTGAAAGAGAAGCAATTCAAAAAACGAAACAAAGTGAAAGAAAAAAAAGAAATATCATGGTAGTAAAAAATCTTATTCATAATTTAAATACTACTTTTTCTAACGCAGTAGAATTACTTGGATTACCTCAACAGGAAATTGATGAGATTAAAAAATATTTTCAATCATAAAGAAAATGTATCAACTTAAATCTATAAGTTGATACATTTTTATTGATAATTTAATACAAATAATTCTTCATTATTTTTTATAACATTTAAATCATAATCATAAACTTCTTTTAAAGTCTTTTGATTAATCACTTCATGAGGTTTTCCTTGAAACATCAGTTGTCCATTTTTCATTGCTATAATTTCATCACTATAATGAATTGCTTGATTAATATCATGATGTACCATAATAATAGTGATTTGATATTCTTTGTTTATTTTTCTTAATAAATTAAGTGTCTCTATTTGAGCTTTAATATCTAAATATGTTGTTGGTTCATCTAATAAAAGTATAGGTGTTTTTTGTGCTAAAGCTAAAGCTATCCAGACACGTTGTTGTTGTCCTCCTGATAAGCTATTTAACATTTTATTTTGATGTTCTTTAAGATTTGTGACTTCTATTGCCCAATCTATTATTTGCTCATCTTCTTTTGAAAGAGATTGATGATAATTAAGATAAGGTAATCTTCCATAACCTATGATTGTTCTAACATTTAAATCCCCATATACTTGATTCTTTTGATGTACAACAGCTACTTTTCTAGCAAATTCTTTAATTTTATAATCCCATATATTTTTATTATCTAACTCAATTGATCCTTGTTGTATTTTATAAATACGACTTAATAGCATTAAAAGTGTTGATTTACCACTTCCATTAGGTCCAATAATGGTTGTTATTTTTTGATCTTTAAACTGTATATTTATATCTTTCATATAAGATTGATGATTATAACTAAAAGATAAATGATTAACTTTCATATAAACTCCTTTTTAATAATAAGATAAATATTGGACCACCTATCATTGACATAATAATTCCTGCACTTATTTCATAAGGAGCCATCAATGTTCTACCTATTGTATCAGCAACTAATAAAATAATAGCTCCACATAAGGCAGTTGTTGGGATAAGATATTTATGTTGATTACCTACAAATAAACGTGCTAAATGTGGCACAAGTAAACCTACAAAGCTTAATATTCCAGCAATAGCAACAGATATACTGCATAATAAAACAGCTAATAAAGATAAAATAAAACGATATGTATTTACATTGATTCCTAATGATAATAATGTACGATCTTCTAATCCTAATAAATCACATGCTTGTGTTAAAAAAAGTAAGATTATTAAAATTGGCACAATATAAATCATTAAAAGAAATACATCATTCCATGAATATAAAGTAATTGTTCCTGCTGAAGATGAAATAGAAGCTGACATACTTTCTATAAGAGAAACAATGGCATTCATAGTATAATGAATTGCTACACCAACAAGAATAATTCTTGTGGTATTTAAACCTGATTTCCAAGATAAACTATAAATAATAATAAATGTTATTAAGCCTCCTAGACATGTAATCATTGGTTTAAATACATATAAATCAGGTAAAAAAATACCAACTAAAAGACTCACAATATTTGCCCCTGCACTTATTCCTATTAATCCAGGATCTGCTAAAGGATTTTTAAGAACAACTTGAAATAATAATCCAGATAAAGCTAATGCACACCCTACAAGCATTGTTACAATAACTCTAGGAAAACGTATTTGATAAATACTTGCTACATCTTTGTTATATTCTATAAATAAACCTTTCATTAGTTGTATAAAAGATACTTTAATTGATCCTATATTAATTGCTAGAAAAAAGCATATTCCTAAAATAATCATTAAACCTAATATAAATAATAATGGATTCTTTTTAATGATTTTCATATAAAATTCCTTCTAAATCTTCTAATCCCTTTTGATAATTAAAATTAGCACTCATTCCAAAATACTCATGATTTAAATCAAATACTTTATTATTTTTAACAGCATCAAATTGTTGCCATGTTTCATTATTAGAAAACTCTTCTTGAAAATAAGCCATTACTTTTTCAGGCATTGCATGACTTGTTCTTAAAATAAGATCAGGATTTTGTTTTAACATATCTTCTACACTTACATTAACAAAATCTTCCCCATTTCCATCTCCATAAATATTCGTACCACCTGCTAATTTTACTAAATCTCCAACATAACTAGATTCAGTTGCTACAACATAACTTCCTCCTGGAAGACCCATTAAAATAAGTACACGTGGGCTCACATTGTTTTGATATTTTTCTCTAAAAGAAATCATATAATTTGTATAATCATCAATTAATTTTTGTGCTTTTTTTTCTTTATTGAAGAATTTTCCTAATTCTTCAATACTCTTATACATTCCTGATAAACTTTTTAAATTTAAAAAACTTGAACTTATTTTTATTTTTTCATATTTACTTGCTAAATCACCTTCTAATGAATTAGGACTTAAAATAAGATCTGGTTTTAATGTAGAAAGTTTTTCCATATCTGGTGACATTGCATTTCCTAATTGAGTTGCCTTTTTATATTTCTTAGGAACTGAATAACTATCACTTTGAGGAATACCAACAACCTGTTTTGATGGTACATCTAATTGGTCTAATATTTCAGTTATAGAAACAGATGTAGCAGCAATTGTTACTTCTTCATTTGTTTGGACTTCTTGATTTTGATTAACACATCCAGTTAATAAAGAAATTAAACAAATAAAAATAAAACTATTTTTTAACTTTTTTAACATAAACTACACCTCCTATAACGATCACGCCTAAGACTCCAATAATCCATAAAGAATAATGAGAACTTGCTTTTTGTTCCTTTTGATTTTTCTTTTTTATATTTTTGATAGTTAATTTTAATTTTCTATCTACTTTTCCTTTTGAATTAATTAAATGATTACTTAATCCTGTCGCATTTTCCATTAATGATTCTTTTGTAATTGTCCCTACTGTAGCTTGTGACGCTTCTGTATTTTCAACAGCTTCTGGAGTTGTTTCCTCTTGTGCTTTTTGTTTTGGTGTTGATGATTGAGTTGTTGTACTTGATTGATTTTCTGTTGATGCTGTTGGTGCTTGGCTTTGTGGAATCATTTGGCTGTTATAAACACCTGTTCCAGATATTGCCGAGGAAATATTTGGTTTAATAAAAAATTGAACATCTCTCCCCATAGGACTTACATACATAATAGGACTAATATAAATATCTAATGAACTTACTTGTATTCTATAATGATTAACTGTATCTCCATTTGCACTACTACTTCCTGTTTTAGTTGCTGATACAGAAGACATAGCACCACTTGATGTCATGACTTTAAAACGCACATTACTAACATTAGAAGCTAATCCAAGTCCTATAGTGATATAATATTTTCCTCCCGTTTGTTCAAGTAATAATTGTCCTTCAACAATATTACCTACCATACTATCGCCTAAAGCAATATTTTCTCCACCATCTTCTGTTTTACCTGTAAGAGGATTAACATAACTTGTTGAACGACTTATTAAATAAGCGCCATCATTTAAAGCATTTACTGGCGATAAAAATAACAACATCATCAAAGCAATAATATTTATCTGTAATATTCTTTTCATAATTCCTCCATAGAAATAATGAGGCATATTTTATGCCTCATATTTTTTTTGTAAAACAACAAACATAAATAATGAAATCATACCTAATACACTCATCATTGTGATAGGGGCTTGATCTCCTGTTTTTACTGCTTGACTTTCTTGTTGATTATCTTTTTTAGTTTCTGTTTTATTTTCAGTAGCTGTATTACTTGCTTGATTTTGATTATTTTCTTTTGGATCTTCTTTTTTAGTATTTGTTTCTAATTCAGTTTTATCTGAAATATATGTTAATGTACTATAATCAACTTTAATTCTTGCTTCTAAATCCATATTACCCATCATAGCAACATGTGGATTCATCATTACATTGATATATTCATCTTCATGAGGTAATTCAAATGACCATAATGTTGGATTACCTTGTGTATCTTTTTCTATAATTGTAGCACTATGATTTTTATAATCTTCTTGAGCACTTCCAATATAGAATTCTTGTAAACTTGCTTTAATTGTTCCAAATGACATTTCTTTTGTAGAAATATACATTGTTGCTTTTCCATCTTTAACAATAATTTTAGCTTTAGAATCTAAAGCAGCAGCTGCCATAGATGCTTTATCACTTGTTGCATTCCATAATGCAACATCTACACTATATGTACCATCTTGATTAAATCTAGAAGGAATTACTTTTGTTAGATGATCTAAATCTAAAGATAATCTAGCAGTAGCACCTCTATTACTTCCGCCGTAATAGAATTTAACATTTGTAAGTTTTACATTTTGATCTAATTTAAATTGAACCTTTGTTGGATGTCCATTTTCTTCTTCAATAATTGTTGCTTCTTGATATGTTCCATCTTTTAATTGATATTCCATTTTATCAACTGAAGCTGTTTGACCATACATTGTCATTTCTTTTAATTTTAATGTAACAGTCACTTCATTATTGTTAACATTTATTTGTGCTGATTCAATTGCCTTAGCTGCCATTGATTGACCATCACTATTTTCTTTTAAAACATCAACTGGAACATTATATGTACCATCTTCTAAAACATATTCTTTTTGTAATTGTTGAACATTATCTAAATCTAATGTTAATGTTACATTTGTTGGATAATCCTTTCCTTGTCCCATAAAATAATTCATAAAATCAACTGTAATTGATAAAACTGTTGAATTATTTTCATCTAATTGAGGTAATTCAAAAGAAATTTTTTCTGGTACTTCTACTTCTAATGTTTCTCCACCCATTCCTTGTGTAGACTTTTCTACTTTTGTTGAAAGAGTTGTTCCATTAGCAATTGTTAGAACATTTGCATAATATTCTTTTCCTAAATTAATAATCATATTTTGTAAAGTAGCAATTGCTTGCATTTTTCCATCTTCATTTACTGTTACTTCTAATGAATCTCCAAATGCTTTTGCAAAAGCTGTTTGTACCGCTGGAATTGGTGCAGCACTTGTTAAACTTTTGATTGGAACTTGATATGTTCCTGCTTTTGATAAATCATTATTTAATGCATGTACTGAATTAAATGATGTAAGTTGTAAACATAATGCCATCATTAGGGCTAATGTTATTTTTAATAATTTTTTCATGTTGACCTCCCTTTTGTAAGTTAGCTTAAACTAACTAAAGAGAGTTTAGCATTTCTTTTCCATTTTTCAATATTTTATTTTGTTTCAGGTGTGTAACATAAAAGATACTATTTTATGATTATTTGTTGATATAACTACACTTTTATAGATGTTTTACATGTGAAACAAAAAAGCCTTCCATCAAAGGAAGACTTTTATTTTTTATATTATTTTTCGAAATCAAATTCTTGGAAAACATCACTTACTGGTAAATTATTTTCAATACTTTCAATTGTTTTAGCAAGTAATGAAGCTACTGAAACAACTTTTAATTTATCGAATTTCTTTTCTTCAGGTAAGATAATTGTATCAGTTACAACTACTTCTTTAGCTGAACAGTTTTTCAATCTTTCAACAGCTGGTCCTGAGAATACTGGGTGTGTACATGCAACAAATACATTTTTAGCACCTTTTTCAAGTAACATATCAATACCTGCTACAATAGTTCCACCTGTATCGATCATATCATCAATCATGATACAGTTTTTACCTTCAACATCACCTAATACACCCATGATTTCAGCAACGTTAGGTTTTGGTCTTCTTTTATCAATGATAGCTACTGGACAATCTAAAGCAACTGCCATTTTACGAGCACGAGTAGCTCCACCATGATCTGGTGAAACAACACAGATATCATCTAAGTTTTTATTTTTGAAATAATTACAGATTAATGGTAATGCTTGCATATCATCTACAGGAATATTGAAGAATCCTTGGATTTGTGCAGCATGTAAATCAATTGTTACAACACGATTAACACCAGCAGTTGTTAATAAATCAGCAACTAATTTAGATGTAATTGGTTGTCTAGGCTTTGCTTTTCTATCTTGTCTAGCATATCCAAAGTATGGCATGATAGCTGTAATTTCTCCAGCTGATGCTCTTTTTAAGGCATCTGCTAAAACTAAGATTTCCATTAAGTTTTCAGTAACAGGATTAGATGTTGATTGGACAATGAAAACATCTTTTCCACGAACTGATTCATCAATTTCAACTAAGATTTCTCCATCAGCGAAATGGTGAACTTTTGATTTTCCCATTTCACAACCTAAATTATCACAAATATCTTGTGCTAATTCTACTGATGATGATAAAGCAAATACTGTAATTTTGTTTTTCATTTTTTCTTTTACCCCTATTTTCCTATTTTATTTCTTTTTTCTTCTAATACTTTACTATAACCTTCTTTGTTCACTTGTCTACTTCTAGCAATTGCAAAAGCATCTTCATGAACTTCATCTGTAATTGTTGATCCAGCAGCAATAAATGCATTTTTACCAACAGTTACAGGAGCAACTAAATTAGAATTGCAGCCAACGAAAACGTTGTCTTCAATTACTGTTTGGAATTTATTTTTTCCATCATAGTTGCTTGTAATAGTACCACAGCCAATATTTACGTTTTCACCAACTGTCGCATCTCCAATATAGCTTAAGTGCGCAGCTTTACTTCCTTTACCAAAAGTTGCTTTTTTCATTTCCACAAAGTTACCCATGTGGACATTTTCTAAGATATGACAATGATTTCTAAGTCTTGCATATGGTCCGATATCAACACCGTTTTCAATAATCGAATCAGCAATAACAGAGAATTTAATTTCTACGTTATCTTTGATTTCTACATTATCAAATTCACAATAAGGTCCAATATGACATCCATTACCAATCACTGTTTTTCCTTTAATAATACATCCTGGTTCAATTGTTGTATCATGACCAATCACTACATCTCTACCAATATAAGTATTTGTCATATCTACAATATTTACACCATCTAATAGATGTTTTTTATTAATACGATATTGTAATTGTTTTGTTGCTTCTTGTAATTCAAACTTATCATTAATTCCACCAACTTCTGATAAGTCATCAATTTTATAACCACCAACATTTAAATTTTGATGATTCATAATTTCAATTACATCTGTAATATAGTATTCATTTTGAGCATTGTTATTTGTTACTGATTCTAATGCTTTAAATAAAGCAGCATTATCAAAGCAATATTCTCCAACATTCATTTCAGAAATATTTCTTTGTTCATCTGTACAATCTTTATACTCAACAATACCTTTAACTTGATCATTTTCTCTAATAATACGACCAAATTTCTTATTTAAGTCACAATCACATGTCATGACTGTTCCTTTCATTTGATGTTCATTATGATATTGAATTAACCCTTGTAATGTTTCTTTAGTAATTAATGGTGCATCACCATTTAAAACAATAGTTGTTCCTTCTTTATCTCCTAAAACATCTTTTGCTTGCATCAATGCATGTCCAGTTCCTAATTGTTCTTTTTGCATTACGAACTCAACACCATCAACAAGTTTCATGACTTCTTCAGCTTTATGTCCAACAATAACATAAATACCATCAACACCTAAACCTTTTAATTCATCAACGATATGACAAACCATAGGTTTATATAAAACTTCATGTACTACTTTAGGCTTGTCGGATTTCATTCTTGTACCTTTTCCGGCAGCCATTACTACTGCGTAAGTTTTCATCGTCACACCCCTCTACGACGTCATTCTAACAAAATATAACTCATAATTAAAGATGAATAAGACAATTTATTGCAAATTCCTACATCTTTTCAAAAAAAGAAAATCTTATCACAGATTTTCTTACTTGTTTAAAATTTTCGATTTTCTAACAAAAAAATAACGTTTTCTAAAGAATTCATATCCTTTATTCATAATTTCTTGATTTCTAGTAATACCAAATACACATGAACCACTTCCTGACATTAAAGCTCCATCAAAACCTAACTTCATCATTTCTTTTTTGATTTCTTTAATTTGTGGCACCATTTTAATAGAAGGAAGTTCTAATGTATTTTGTAGATTATCAATAACTGCTTGATAATCATTCATTTCAATTCCTTTTTTCATCTTTCTGCAATCTTGATGTTTTACCTTAGATAAATCTAATGAAGTAAATGCTTTTTGAGTTGAAACACCTTTTTTAGGTTTTACAAGTAATAAATAAGCTTCAAAAGGTTCATCAATAAATTGTAATTTTTCACCAACACCTTCAACAAAAGCTGTTTTTTCATAAATACAAAATGGAATATCTGCTCCTACTTCTTTTCCTAAAGCAGCCATTTCTTCATAAGATAAATTTAAATGAAATAATTTATTCATAGCTTTAATAACTGCTGCTCCATCAGCACTTCCACCAGCTAATCCTGCTTGCGTTGGAATATGCTTATAGACAAAGATCTTAACACCTTTTTTTAATCCGTATCTTTCTTGCATCAATTGTGCAACTTTATACATAATATTTCTTTGATCGGTAGGAACGATCTTACTATTTGACTCAATTTCAATTCCTTCATCAATGACATTAATATAAATGAGATCATGTAAAGTAATAGGTGCCATGATCATTTCTAAATCATGATATCCATCTTCTCTTTTTCTTACAACATCTAACGCTAAATTTACTTTTGCATATGCTCTTACTTTCATTTTTCATTACCTCGGATACAAATTTCTGGCAACCCCTCTTGTATCAATTCCACCAACACCTAATTGTTTAAAAGAGGTTTTCTCTATAACTTTTTCTAAATCAACATACTCTTTAATATTTGTACTTGCGATTTGAGTTGTGATAATAACAGGATCTAACGCATGAATATTTTTTCTTGAAGGACTTGATGCAAAGTTAGCACCACTCGCTACTAGAAGTTCATAGTATGACTGACACGCTCCTGCAAAGATTACTAATGCATCTTTGTCGGGTTGATATTCTCTAGCCTTTTTGATTGCTTCTACAAAATCTAAACTGTGCAAATAATCTTGACTATTTCTTTTATGTCCATTTTTTTTCAAAGCATCATGTCCTGTAATGACTAAAAGATGTGGATTATGTTTTTTTAATAGGTTGGTTATTTTACTAGCAAACTCTTCTTCTTTAAAATAATAACCATATGCTCTAATACCATATTCTTGATATTTTTTCATACACATCTTTAAATAAGAAGGATCTCCATCTAAATGTAAAACACTTCCTTTTAAACATTTTTCTTGTGGTAAATGCACATCTTCTATTACTCTTTTCTCTTGAACAAGCTCTAAATCATCTATTTCACTATCCGCAATAAGACGATACTCTATTCCTCTTAAATAACAAATATTTTCTTGTATATCAATGACTTCAAAAATAATATCTTGATGATATTTTTTTCTACTTACAATATCACCTATCTTCATTCTATCACCATTATATAGTATGTTTATATAATGATTTTGTGATAGCCTGATAATCTTCTAATGTAAGTTGTTCACATCTTAATTTTTGATCTATTTGATTTTCATTTAAAACATCTAATGCATTTTGATATTCTTGTTTTAAATTATTATAAATCGTTTTTCTTCTTTGTTTAAAAGCACTATTTAATACTTTATATAAATCTAAATTAGCTTCCTTATTAATTGTAATCTTTAAAATAGCACTATCAATATGAGGTGCAGGAATAAAAACATTTTGACTTACTGTAAACATATATTCAATTTTACCCATATCTTCAATCATATACATCAGTGGACTTTTATAATCGCTTGTATATTTTAAAGCCACTTCTTTTTGTACCATCACGACAATTTCATCAATAACTTTACTTTCAGTTAAAACCTTTTCAATAATTTGAGTTGTAATATAGTAAGGCAAATTGGCTACTAAAATAACTTTTTCATACTTATCCTTTAAAGTTATTAAATCCTCTAAATTTACTTTTAAAAAATCTTCAAAAACAATCTCAATATTTTCCTGATTTAAAAACTCTTCATAGACTCCTTTAAAACGTGTATCTATTTCATAGCTTCTTACATATCCTGCATAACGTGCTAATACTTGAGTTAAAGCACCAATTCCAGGTCCTACTTCAATCACTGCACATTTTTCATTAACACTTGAACAACGAACGATTTTTTCTACGACATGAGGATCAATTAAAAAGTTTTGCCCATATTTCTTTTTAGGATATAAATCATATTTATCTAATATATATTGAGTTGTACTTTTAGTCGCTATATCCTTCATTCTCTAACTCCTTCTCTATCATTTCCCTGGAAATACCCACCATATTTAATCTTTTAAACAAAGTTTTTGCATTGCCATATCCTAAATGAAATAAATCATAAACCTTTAATCTTTTCTTTTTATCTCCAATAATATCTAATTCTAAAAACTCTTTCCAAGAAATACTTTCTTCTTGATTTGAAAATGTAACAACATTTTCAATTGCTTTCTTTACAGCTTCTTTATTTGCTTCAGCAATACCTAGTTTCTTTTTACCAATTGCATCTTTTCTATCAACAAAAGCATGTTTACAATTTTGTACATATTTCTCCACTTGGTTTCTAATCCTTAAACCTGGATAATCTGGATCTGTTAAAACAATAACACCTCTTGTCTTACTAGCCTCTTTAATAAGCTCTAATGTTTTATCATCTAATCCTAGTCCATGTGTTTCAATAGTATCTACATCATATAATTCTTTTAATAATTGGCTATCTGTTTTTCCTTCAACAACAACAATTTCATTAATTCTTTTCATAACTTTACCATTTTAAATAAATCGTCTTCAATTGATCATTCGTGATATATTGAATATGATCTACCCCTTCTATTAAACGATAGGCATCTCCTTTTTTTGTTAATCTTTCTTTAGCATCATTATATACTTCATTTGAAAATTGAAAATAACATTCTCTTTGATTTTTATTTATTTTAGCTTTTAAAGTATTTAATTGATATAAATCAAAATACAACCCTTCTTCTTTAAAATAAGTATGTTTATCATTTTTAGTTATTTTATAATGATCATCTAAATCATACATTTGTTTCATTGTTTGACTATCAAACATCAAATAATTATTATTGATGATTTCCTCATCATCTAATACTAAATCACCCCAGGTTGCATCTATATAATAATAATCATTGTCATATTTTATCATATTTATTGCATGTTTGTCTTTTCTTCCTTTTATTGTTTTCCCTGTTAAATATGTTGCTTTAAAATGCAATTGATTGAGTAGATATTGCATTGTTTTTGCATAACCACTACAAACTGATTGATGATTAATAAGAACACTGATTATTTCTTGGTTATATTTTGCTTGTTCATTATACTTACAATGAGTAATAACATCATCATAAATATATTTTATTTTTTGATAGGATTTTAAATCTTGTGTATCCTCTTTTAGTTGTTTGACAATTTTCTTTATCCTTTTTTGATCTTTAAGAATTTCTTTTTCTTTCATACTATATTCAAAATTAAAAAGACCTTTTGTATTAAGAGACCATTCCTTAATATAAAATAACTCTGGATGATCCTTTAAAACTGCATTAACAATTTGACTCACTTTATCTATCTCTTTTTCTTTAATATAAATATTTTGTTTTCTTGTATAAGCAATATTATAAATTATTTGATAGAGTTGTTTTTGTTTTTTATTTAAAAGCTGGTAATGATATTTAAAACATTGATCTTGTTTAAATTTATTTTCTATACTTTGGTAAGATTGTGGAAAACATCCACATAATAAAAATAATACAAGTAGACTAATCAGTTTTTTCATTTTAAAAAAAATAATCTAGCGAATGCTAGATTACTCTTCCCTCAATTTATATTCAAAATAACTCTTACCAAAATAAACTACACTACCTGCCAAGAGCATCATTAATAATCCTAAGCACATAATAAACATCCCCTTCTTATTCATATCATACTCTTTTATACTATTTTATGCAAATTATTTAGATTTTATATCCTTTTTTTACTTCTTTTTTTCTACAATCTTTTTAAAACTATTATTATAAAATATTATTAGTAAAATAAATATTTTTAAACTTGTTCAATGATTTAAAAGGGGTTAAAATTATAATAAGTAGGTGATATGATGAATGCCGATAGATTATTTATGCTTGTTGATACATGTGCCAATATTGATGAAGTAAAACACGAATTTCCAAATTTAGATTTTTTAACTTATTTTTATGCTTTATTAGGATATTACTGTATTCCTACAATCAAGTTATATAATGAAACAAAAATTGATGAAAACACTTTGAATGGTATTCTTAATGGAAAAATTCAACCTCAAAGAGATGATCTTATTCAAATGAGTTTAGTTTTAAATATTGATTTAAAGAAAACAAACTTTATGCTTTCTCTTGCTGAATGTGAAACATTATCCTATAAAGAAAGTAGAGATAGTTTAATCATTTGTGCTATTAAAAATCATTATTCAATTAATAAAACAAATATGATGTTATCAACCTGCAATCTTATCAAAATATAAATAGTGGTTCAAAAATGAACCACTATTTTTCTATTTATTTAAGTTTTTAAATGCTGTCGATAACATTAATTTAATACGATTTAATTGGTTAACTTCACTTGCTCCTGGATCATAATCTACAGCAACAATATTACTTTGAGGATATTTCTTTCTTAAAGCTTTGATTGCTCCTTTACCAGTAACATGGTTAGGTAAACATCCAAATGGTTGCATACATACAATATTTGGTGCTCCACTTTCAATAAGTTCAATCATTTCACCAGTTAAGAACCAACCTTCACCTGTTTGGTTACCAATTGAAACAACTTCTTTGGCTTTATCAGCAAGATGTTCAATAGATGCTGGTGGATCAAAACGTTTAGATTTTTCTAATGCTTTAATCATATCTTTTCTTAAGAAATCTACTGCTTTAACAGCGAATTCACATAGCTTAGCAGCTTTAGCTGTCGCATTAAAATGTTCTCTTTCAAATGTTGTTGAATAGAAACAGTATTGGAAGAAATCAATTAAATCAGGCATAACTGCTTCTCCACCTTCTCTTTCAATAATATCAACAATTTGATTATTAGCAGTTGGATGGAATTTAACAAGGATTTCTCCTACTAAACCAACTCTTGGTTTCTTGATATCCAATAAA
Organism: Faecalibacillus sp. H12; assembly: GCF_013361255.1. Taxonomy (NCBI): domain Bacteria; kingdom Bacillati; phylum Bacillota; class Erysipelotrichia; order Erysipelotrichales; family Coprobacillaceae; genus Faecalibacillus; species Faecalibacillus sp. H12. Next base: position 25,589 of record NZ_JABWDK010000003.1, read on the forward strand.
GGTAATTCATCAAAATCTTTTACGATTTGATAAACATTTTTCTTAAATTCTTTCATGCTACCTGTTTCAATATTTTTCATACATTTTTCTACCCATGATTGATAAAGTCTATTAGCACTTCCTTTTTCTTTTTCATATGGTCTTACACGATAAAGGACTCTCATGAATAAATCTCCATACATTGCACCGATAATAACTTTCTTAGCAAGAGGATAAGTAATCTTAAATCCTGGATTTGATTCAATACCTTGTAAGTTAGCACTAATAACTGGTACTTGTTCTAAACCAGCATCTTTTAAAGCTTTACGGATAAATCCGATATAGTTTGTCGCACGACATCCACCACCTGTTTGAGAAATGATCAAGGCTGTTTTGTTGACATCATATTCACCGCTTGTTAAAGCTTCCATCATTTGTCCAGCAACAAGGATACTTGGATAGCAGGCATCATTATTAACATATTTTAATCCTGCTTCTGTAGCTCCTTTATCTACTGATGGTAAGACTTTTAAGTTATAACCACTTTCTTGCATTGCTTTTTCAACAAATTGGAAATGGATTGGTGACATTTGTGGACATAGAATCGTCCAACGATCATCTTTCATTTCTTTAGTGAATGGTACTTTCACTGGTTTATATTTTTTAGATAAATCAATTTCTTTATTTTCTTGTTTATCAATTGTTGCTTTTAAGGAACGGATACGGATACGAATAGCACCTAAGTTACTTCCTTCATCAATTTTAATAAGTGTATAAATCTTGTTTCTCGCATTTAAGATTTCAGCTACTTGATCTGATGTTACAGCATCTAACCCACAACCAAATGATGTTAATTGAATTAATTGTAGATTTGGTTGAGATGAAACAAATGAAGCTGCATGATACATTCTTGAATGATATGTCCATTGATCGACAACACGTAATTCTTCTAATTCTTTATCTAAATGACAAACACTATCTTCTGTTAAAACAGCCATTCCTTCACCAGTGATTAAATCAGCTAAACCATGGTTGATTTCTGGATCGACATGATATGGCCTACCTGATAAAACAACACCTGTCATATTATTTTCTTTTAAATATGCAAGGACTGTTTCCCCTTCTCCTTGAATATCTAAACGGCATTGTTGTAGTTCTTCATAAGCATGTTCAATTGCTGCTTTTAATTCTTTATCACTAATACCAAATGATTTAAATTCATCTTTTAAGTTTGTAAACATTGTTTTTCGGTTACTTAAATCCATGAATGGATTTCTAAAGATGATTTCATTTGTTTCTAAGTTATCTACGTTATTTCTAATAACTTCTGGATAAGAAGTTACGACTGGACAGTTGTAATGATTTCCTTGAGTAACATTTTCTTTTCTTTCATAAGCTACTGAAGGATAGAAAATATATTTAATTCCTTTTTCAATTAAACTTTCAATATGTCCATGTGATAATTTAGCTGGATAACATACACTTTCTGATGGAATAGATTCAATTCCTTTTTCATAGATTTTTTTACTTGAACGTGGTGATAAGACTACTCTGAATTTTAAATCAGTAAATAAAGTATGCCAGAAAGGATAATTTTCATACATATTCAAGACACGAGGAATACCTACTGTTCCACGTTTTGCTTCTTTAGCCGTTAATGAACGATAATTGAAAACTCGACGATATTTATAATCATATAAGTTTGGTAATTGTTTTGATTTAGGAGGTAAGTTTGCTCCTCTTTCACATCTGTTTCCACTGATATGTTCACTACCATCATTAAATGAAGAAACTGTTAACATACAATGATTTGTACATTTTTGACAATAACGAATTGTACTTTCATAACCGAAAGCATCAACTTGTTCCTTATTAAGTAATGTTGTTCCTTGTCCTTGATATCTTTCTCTAGCAATTAAAGCAATACCAAAAGCACCCATTAATCCAGCGATATCTGGACGAATCGCTTTGATTCCTGTTTCTTGTTCAAAAGCTCTTAAAACAGATTCATTATAGAATGTTCCACCTTGTACTAATACTGATTTACCAATACTTTCAGGCGAACGTAATTTAATAACTTTATATAAAGCATTTTTAATAACAGAATAAGCAAGACCTGCAGAAATATCTTCAATCTTAGCTCCTTCTTTTTGTGCTTGTTTTACTTTAGAGTTCATAAATACAGTACAACGTGATCCTAAATCAATTGGTGCTGTTGATTGTAAAGCTAGATTAGCGAAATCAGCAACATTATACCCTAATGATTTTGCGAATGTTTCAATAAATGAGCCACATCCTGATGAACAAGCTTCATTTAATAAAATATCTTGAATAATACCATCTTCGATCTTGATAGCTTTCATATCTTGTCCACCGATGTCTAAGATAAATGAAACATCATCTTTAAAATATTTAGCGGCTGTAAAGTGAGAAATTGTTTCTACTTCACTGACATCCATTTTAAATGCAGATTTAATTAAAGCTTCACCATATCCAGTTGAACCAGCATGAACAAGTTCTACTCCTTTAGGTAAGATTTCATAGATTTCTTTTAAGATCTTACGAACAACTTCAATTGGATTTCCTTCATTAGATGAATAGAATGTATATAACACAGAACCATCTTCATCAACTAATACAGCTTTAGATGTTGTCGAACCAACATCTACACCTAAGAAAGCTTTTCCTTGATATGTATTTAAATCTCTTTTCTTTACTTTAGTACGATAATGTCTATTTCTAAATTCAATACGATCTTCTTCTGTTTCAAATAATGGTTTCAAAGTATCAGTTTCATCGGAAATACCATCTTTTAATGATTCTAAAATAGTAACAAGTTGATCAATTGATGTTTGATTCACTTTATCTTCTCTAGCAAGTAAACAAGCTCCCATAGCAACGAATAATTGTGAGTTTTGAGGAAAGATAACATCTTCATCTTTTAAATTTAATGATTCAATAAAACGTGTACGTAATTGATCTAAGAAATAAAGAGGACCACCTAAGAAAGCAACTTTACCACGAATAGGTTTACCACAAGCAAGACCACTAATTGTTTGATTAACAACTGCTTGGAAAATAGAAATAGCAATATCTTCTCTTGCTGCACCTTCATTAATTAATGGTTGAATATCTGTTTTCGCAAATACACCACAACGAGAAGCAATTGGATAAATTGTTTCATAGTTTTTAGCTAGTTCATTTAATCCTGCAGCATCTGTTTGTAATAAAGAAGCCATTTGATCAATAAAAGCTCCTGTACCACCTGCACAAGTTCCGTTCATTCTTTGTTCAAGAGTTGATTCAAAATAAGTGATTTTTGCATCTTCTCCACCTAATTCGATAGCAACATCACATTCAGGAATATATGTTTCTACTGTCTTAGTACAAGCAATAACTTCTTGAACAAATTCTACATTTAAATGATTTGACAATGATAAACCACCTGAACCTGTCATAACTACTTTAACTGGTAAGTTTCCATAGTGTTCTTGAACTTCTTTAATTAGACTTTCTATTGCTGGTTTAACATCAGAATAGTGTCTTTGATATTTTGAATAGATACATTGATGTTCTTGATCTTCCACATATAATTTTACTGTTGTTGATCCTACATCAATTCCCATGTAATATAATTTATCCATTTTTTGACTCCTTTACTAAATTAAGTGTCATTTTAGAAATCGTATTTCTAAATTGTTTCACTTCTTTTTCATCAATTCCATTTAACATAATTTCTTCTAATTGAATCACATGATTTTCTATTTTTTCTACCGTACTATAAGCATGATCAGTTGCAGTAATTTTTTTCATACGCTTATCATTTTCAACAGGTTCTTTGATAATGTAACCATTCTTTTCTAATGAATTTAATAAACCTGTCGCTGTAGATCTTCTTATATTAAAATACTTCTCTATATCCTTTTGATAAACTTCTTCATCATTTTTACAAATATATACAAGAATTAAACCTTGGGGACCTGACAACAAACAATCTATACCATGTATATTATCTAAATAACGCCCCATATATTTAGATAAAACTCTTATCTCCATTCCTATCCTTGGCTCCATAAAGGCCTCCTTTTTGTTCGGCTGCTAACATTATACGCTTTTGTCACACTATGTCAAATTATTTGAAATTTTATTATTTAAACAAAAAAATAGATATTTTCGTATCTATTTAAATAAAGCACTTCCTATTCTAATCATGGTAGATCCATGTTTTAAAGCTTCATGATAATCATTAGACATTCCCATTGATAACTGATCCAATTGATACATTGGATAATCTTTTTGAAGTCTTTGTAAGAGTTCTTGTGTCATTTTAAAATACTTTTCAGTTTCACTACTTTCAATATGTGGTGCCATCATCATAAGTCCTCTTACTTTCACATGAGGATAATCTTTTAAACTATTAAATACTTCATCAATTTCTTCTACTTCAAAACCATGTTTACTTTCTTCTTTAGCAATATTTACTTGAATTAAAACAGGCATTTCTAAATCTCTTTTAGCGGCTTGTTTTTCAATTTCTTTTAATAAAGAATAACGATCTACTGCATGAATTAAAGTTACTTTATCAATAATATATTTAACTTTATTAGGTTGTAATGTTCCAATAAATTGAAATTCACCATTGCCATGATATTTCTCATATTTTTCTAAGAAAGCTTGTACTCTGTTTTCACCAAAACATGTTACACCTAATTCTTCTAATTTTTCTATTTCATGAACATCTACATATTTTGTAGCTGCAACAAGTTTTGCTGGTTTTACTTCCTCTAATATCTTTTTAACTGCTTCTTCATTTACGATCATAAAATCATCCTTTCATGATAAATTCTTACTTTATTATAATTCAATCAAAAAGAAAAACAAGAACTTAGTCTTGTTTTAATCTTATTCTTTCTGATTCCTTTTTTAATACTTTCATTAAAATAGGTGCACATATTAAATAAAAACAAAAGTTTCCTACTGCATGAAAAGTATCAAATAACAATCCTGCCATATAATAAACAATATATAAAGAAGGACCACCTAACATTAATTGTTCTAGAGAAACAACAATACCAAAGACATACCCCATAAAAAAGGAAAAGATAGCCATAGGAAACAGTTTTGGTTCCTTATGTATCTTTTTTAAAAAATCTAATAAAACCTGTGTAATCAAACAAATAACAACCCACGCAAGTATTTGAAAGAAAGTCCATGTTCCCATGCCTAAAAACAAATTAGAAACAACAGTTGTAACAATACTTAATTTAACTCCAAAACCTAATCCAAATAACATGACAGAAATAATAATGATAGAAGTAACAGGTTTAATATTAGGTAATGCTTGTAGATATATACGAGAGGCAATATTAACAGCTGCTAATATTCCTATTAAACTAATTTCTTTTACTTTACTTGAATGCATATAGTCTCCTATTCATAGTTAACATAATACCAAACAACTTTATCGCCATCTTTTAAATTGTATTTAATTGCTGCCATATTAGGGGCAACACCATTAACACTATACATCCATCCAGACATTGGCCCATGTTGCTTTTCTTTTAAACCACCTATTCCTGAAACATAATAATCACTACCCTCAACTTCTTTACCATTTTTAGCTGCTATAATTTTTAATACACTTAAAGCATTACTATTTTTATCAACATTTAAAGTACCAGCCATCATTGTATTTCCCATTCCAATTACTTGAATATTTATTGTAATTTTTTCATTAGTTGGTTGTTGATTCGATGAACTATTGGTTGATGAATTATTTGACTGATTATTACTTGTTTGTCCACTATTTGATTGAGATTGATTCGTAGAACTTTGAGAATGACCTGCACTACTACTTTTACTATTGCTTTGAGTTGTAGATGATGATTTACTATTTGATTTATTTTTATCATTTGTTTTTGTTTCATCTGTTGATTGTGTTGATGATTGACTGTCATTTTGTGTAGATTCACTTGTTTCTTGTGTTTGATCAGTTGTCTCTTGTTTCTCTTCTTTTTTAGTTTCCTTAGTATTTTTTTCTTTCTTATTTTTTGTAGTGTCTACTTGTGCTACTTGATTGGTTTTATAATTTCCAGTAACACCATTATAAATAGAAAAACTACCAATAAAAACAAAAGAAATTGTAATAAATAATATTACAATTCTTTTTGTTTTATCCATATTTTTTATTTTATTAATGAACTCTTTCATATTCTTTTCTTAATACTAAGAATAATCCACCAGACACCATTGATAATGAAACAAAGATAACAACATTAGTTTCATCTCCAGTTTTTACTGAAGTTGTTTTTTGATTTGTTGTTTCAACTTTATTTGTAGATTGGCTATCTTTTTTTGTATCTGTTGGTTGTGCTGGTTTTGTGTTATCAGGTTGTTCTGGATTCATCATTTTATCATAAGCTTTTTTAGCTTTAATAATAACTGATCCATTTTTATATGTTCCTAATGTTTTAGCTACTTCTGCAGTTGTATATTCTGCATTATAACCACTTGGGAATGATCCATCACTTAATTGTGTATTTAATAGACAATCTACTGGATGAACAGTATAACTATCATTTAATAAAGCATTTGTATCATATGCGAACATTCCTTCTAATACTTGTGATTGAGTATCTACATTATCAGCAGTAACCCATCCTGTTGTTGTCATTGTTGTATTATTTTTAATATAATCAATTGCTTTATTGATAGTAGTCGCATATTTTTCTTTATTCACAACTGCTAAACCTTCAATAACCCATCCTGTAGTATCATAATCAGCGTAATAAGTTCCGCCCCATTCATAACCACAAACACTAGATGCTGCTAATTCATCATTTAATTTATTAGCAATTAAATTTGTCTTTTCTGATGAAGTTACATATAAAGCATATAATGTCCAAACATCTGAAGAAGCTCCCCAGCTACCTTCAACATTACCATTTTCATCAATTTGACTTTCTAATGTTTTTTTATCTTCTGTAGGATCAACACCTAATAAAACTTCTGTAACAATTTTTTTAGAAAGTGATGTACTACTTAAATCTGCTGAAGAAGTATCAAATTGATTGCTTTCAGCTTCTAATCCTAAAGATTCTACAGCAAGAATTTTATCTGCATTATTTAAATTGTTGTTATTTTTATAATATTCAACAACTTTAGAATAAGCAGCGTTAATTTTTGATGTATCATATGATGTTGCTGATACACCAGAAATGGCAGTCATGAAACATACAACTGAAATCATAAAACTGCATACAATTTTTCTCATTTTCATATTCTTTCCCCTTTCAAATTAAATAACTTCTAAATAAAAACTAGGCATAGTTATCCTAGTTTATCTAGAAGAACTACTTTATACTCCGTAAAGTGTATCCTTAGATATAGGCAAGTATTCCGACTCTGTTTCTTTGTTTAAGCGTCTTCCCAGTTTCCCAGTGACTTTGATGCTTATTCTCCACATTACGGCGGCGGGACCGTCCAGGTTTTACACCTGATTCCTTTTTAATTTAAATATAAAATATTCAAAACCTATAAATATTATTCAATTTTACTTTGTACTTGGACATTATATTATAATTGATAAAAAAAATATAGACAGAATAGAAAAAAATCGCATGAAATCATGCGATTTTAGATTATCTGATTGTTGTACCTACTGGTAATTCTCCTGCATCTACAACACCTAATACTTTTTTATCTCCACCGGCAAGAACCATACCTTGAGATTCTACACCTCTTAATTTAGCTGATTTTAAGTTTGTTACAACAATAACTTTTTTACCAACGAATTCTTCTGGTGAATAAACATCAGCAATACCACTTACGATTTGTCTTGGTGTTTCTTCACCAACATCAATTTGGCTTACTAATAATTTATCAGCATTTGGATGTTTTTCACATTTAATAACTTTTCCTACTTTTAATTGAATTTTAGAAAAGTCATCAATTGTAATTTCTTCTTTTGTTTCTTTAGCTTCTTTTTCTTTCTTTTCTTTTACAGCTTTGATAGAAGCTTTTTGTTTTGCTTCAATAACTTCTACTTTTTTAGAAACTTCTTTTGGATCTAATCTAGCAAATAACATTTCTGGTTTTTCAACTACTTTTGTTCCTGATGCATAGTTTCCAAATTCTTTTAAGCTTTCAAAATCACGTTGATCTGTATTAATTTGATCTAAGATTTTTGTAGCTGTTGAAGGCATATATGGATATAGCATAACTGCTGAGAAACGAATTGATTCAATTAAGTTATATAATACTGTAGCTAAACGATCTTTTTTAGTTTCATCTTTAGCTAATGCCCATGGCATTGTTTCATCAATATATTTGTTTGTTCTTCTTAATAAGTTGAAGATTTCATCTAATGCATTTGATGCTTTGAATTCATCCATTTTAGCAATAGATTTAGCTGGCATAGCTAACGCTAAATCTTTTAATTCTTGATCTACGTCTTCACATACGTTTTTGTTTTCTACAATACCACCAAAGTATTTATTAGACATAGCAATGGTTCTATTAACTAAGTTTCCTAAAACGTTAGCAAGATCACTATTAATTCTTTCTACTAATAAATCCCATGTAATACTTCCATCATTATCATATGGAATTTCATGTAATACGAAATATCTTACTGCATCAACACCAAAGATATCTACTAAATCATCTGCATAGATAACATTTCCTTTTGATTTAGACATTTTACTTTCACCTTGTAATAACCATGGATGTCCAAATACTTGTTTAGGTAATGGAATATCTAATGCCATTAACATAATTGGCCAATAAATTGTGTGGAATCGAACGATATCTTTACCAATTAAATGTAAATCAGCAGGCCAGTATTTTTTATATAATTCACCATGATTTCCATCTGCATCATATCCAAGTCCTGTAATATAGTTTGTTAAGGCATCAATCCATACATAAACAACATGTTTAGGATCAAAATCAACTGGAATAGACCATTTAAATGATGTTCTAGAAACACATAAATCTTGTAATCCAGGTTTTAAGAAGTTATTCATCATTTCATTTTTTCTTGAAACTGGTTGAATAAATTCTGGATGATCTTCGATATGTTTAATTAAACGATCTTGATATTTAGATAATTTAAAGAAGTATGCTTCTTCTTTAGCATCATGTACATCTCCCCCACAATCAGGACATTTACCATCAACTAATTGTGATTCAGTAAAGAATGATTCGCATGCTGTACAATATTTACCTTCATAATGACCTAAATAAATATCACCTTTGTCATATAATTTTTTAAAGATTTTTTGTACTTGTTTTTCATGATATTCATCAGTTGTTCTCATGAATCGATCATACGATGTATCCATCATATCCCAAATATTTTTAACTACACCTGCAACTTGATCTACATATTGCTTTGGTTCAATTCCTGCTTCTTTAGCTTTAATTTCAATTTTTTGTCCATGTTCATCTGTTCCTGTTTGGAATCGAACATTGTACCCTTCTTGTCTTTTAAAACGAGCAATTGCATCAGCTAAAATAATTTCATAAGTATTTCCAATATGAGGTTTACCTGAAGTATAAGTAATTGCTGTTGTAAGATAATAATCTTTTTCGTCTTTCATCTTCTAATCTCCTTTATAAAAATAAAAAACGCCCTTATAAAAGGACGAATAATCGCGGTACCACCTTTTTTACACATTGCTGTGTCACTCAAAACTTTAACGCAGTTAACGATTATTTCTAACTATTTGAAATAACTACTCCTGGGCCATCTCTTAAAGTTTAACATACTGATTTTCACCAGCCATCAGCTCTCTAAATGTCTTGCTTTAACATCTTCCATTCTTCGTATTTATTGTATCCTTATTAACTTTATCAAACCCTTAAATCAATGTCAATGAGTTTCATTGAAAGAAAATATGTTTCACGTGAAACAAAAATAGTATAGCCTAAACTATACTATTTATATTCAGAATGTCCTTTATATTTTAATAAATCTGATACAGTAACGAATTGATAACCTTCTTTACTTAATTGATCTAAAGCCATTTCTAATCCAGCAACAGAATTTTCATGAATATCATGAATCAAGACAATATTACCATCACCAGTTTTAGACTTAGCATCTCTAATAATATTATCACATACGATTTGAGCACCATTTGTTACTTTACTATAACGCCAATCTTCTGTATCTCCATCCCATAGAATCATACTTAAACCATACGAATAGAATGCAGATTTAACTGTATCATTTTTTGCTCCATAAGGTGGTCTTATTAATGTTGGTTCTGTTCCACAGGCTTTAAAACATGCTTCTTGTGTTTTCTTAATTTCTTCATCTAAAGCAGTAGCATCTAATTTTGTAAGTTGTGCATGTTGATATGTATGACTTGCTATCTCATGTCCTCTTTCATAAACTGATTTAACAATATCTGGATAAAGATTCATGTTTTGACCTAATTCGAAGAATGTTCCTCGACCATTATATTTTTCAAATGCATTCATTGCTCTTTCTGTTAATGTTTTATGTGGTCCATCATCCAATGTAATAGCAACCATTTTTTTCTTTGGATCTACTTTCATTAACTTAGGTGCTTTGACATCTAATGGTGCATTAGATGGAATATTTTTATTTGCTAATTTTATGTAATCTTTATTTTCTTTATAATTAATAGTAATTTTATTTTTTAGTTTTTGATCTGTAAAATATGTAAAACTATCTTGATCTACTTTAATAGAAGTTGATTCTTTATCATACTCACTCACTCCTAAAGTATTTAATAAATCACCATATTTACCATGTAAACAATCTTTTAATGTTAACAATTGATTTGTTTTACAATCATATGTCATTATAGATTTTGTTGCTTTTGTTTTTGTCTCATCTTCATTAATACGCTTATAATCTAATTCAACAACAACATATTGTTTATAAATCTTTTTACAAGAGTAATCTAGATATAATATATCTTTTTGATCCTTTTTCTTTTTTTCTGATTTTAAATATGTGCTATATGATTCTTTAATAATTTTATTTAAATTCTTTTCTTTTAATTTAGGATAGTATAATGAAATGTAAAAATCATCATTTTCTTTTTCATAGTGTTGTACTGTTCCATATTGTTTATTTGTTTCATTATAAGTATTATAATCTTCATATTTATTTTTCTCATTAAATAGTAAAAAATAAATACCTCCCAATATTAATATCACAACCAATAATGTAATAATTACAGGTATGGATTTTAATCTTCTTTTGCTTCCATGTCTACCATAATTGTAGCTTTGTTTACTATACATATTTCCTTGTTCCTCCTGCTTATAGTATACCACAAATATATAATTTTATCTTTTGTTTCACGTGAAACAAAAAATACCATTATTTAGAATGGTATTCTTGATAAACACTATTTTTATTAAGATTTCTTTGTTTAGCAACTTCTTTGATTGCATCTTTAGTAGACATTCCTTTTTCAATATACATATCTACGTCTTCCTTGATTGTTGTTTCAAAAGTTATTTCTTCTTCTACTTCTTGACTACCTTCAACAACAATAACCATTTCTCCTTTTAATTCTTCTACAATAGAAATAATTTCAGAAATAAGACCTCTAATGATTTCTTCATGTTTTTTTGTAATTTCTCTACATAAAGCAATATTTCTATCTCCTAGAATATCTAACATTAAATTTAATGTTTTTTTAATTCTATGTGGTGATTCATAAAAAACAATTGTTTCTTTATATTTTTTTAAATCAATTAATTCTTTTTTCTTTTTCTTATCTAAATGATCTAAAAAGCCATAAAACATAAATGGTTGTGGTGCAATTCCTGAAACAACTAAAGCATCTAAACAAGCATTACATCCTGAAATAGGAACAACATTTATTTCATGTTCTATTGCTTCTTTAACTAATTCATATCCAGGATCAGAAATAGCAGGATAACCGGCATCACTTACTAAAGCAATATCATTTCCTTCTTCTAATAATTGTATAAGTTTAGGAATTGATTGTTTTATGTTATGTTCATGATGAGAAATAAGTTTTGTTGAAATTTCAAAATGATTTAAAAGCTTAACAGTATTTCTTGTATCTTCTGCAGCAATATATTTTACATTTTTTAAAGTATTAATAGATCGATATGTCATTTCATCTAAATTACCAATAGGTGTTGCTACTAAATATAATGTTGGTCTTTCATTTTCAAAACTCTTTTGTCTATTCATCTATCTTCTCTCCAAACATTCTTCTTACTTCATTACTGTAACTTCCATCATCATTATGTGCATATAATGGTGGTTCGATTTTTAATCCTTTTTTTCCTTTATACATTCCTTCTACTAATAAGACATGTGAATCTCTATTCATTTTAGGATATACAAAACGTATTCTTTTAGGTTCAATATCATATTTTTGCATAATATTTAAAATATCAATCATACGATCAGGTCGATGAACAATTGCAAATCTTCCTTTGTTGTCTAATAAATAAGCTGCCGCTGAAATAATACCTTCTAAATCAATTTTTATTTCATGACGTGCTATTGTTAAATATTCATTATCATTTAAATTACTATTTTCCCCTACTTCAAAAAATGGTGGATTGCAAACAATCAGCTGTGCTTTTGGTAACTCTTTGACAACATCTTTAATATCTCCATGAACGATTTCGATTTGGTCATTTAAATCATTCATCTCAACATTTCTTCTAGCAAGATCAACCGCTTCATCTTGAATTTCTATACCTATAATTTTTTTAAGTGTTCTTTTTGAAAGCAATAATGGAATAGCAGCATTATTTGTACCAAAATCAACAATATTTTTTACATCTTTATTGATTGTACAAAACTGTGATAATAAAACAGTATCCAAAGAAAAGTTAAACATATCTTTTCTTTGGATAATTTTCAAATCATTATGTGCTAATAAATAATTAATGACTTCTTGGTTTTCCATTTTTCTTTCCTGCATGATTATTTTTATCAAATTTAATTTCGTCTAAACCAACGAATACAATTCCATTATTTGTTTCAATTTTAACAAGATCATTAATAACATTTAATCCTGTTACTTTTACATCTTTATCTTGATATTTTACATGTGATCCTATTTTAGGAAAACGTTCTTTTTCTAAAGAATAAATTTCATCTTCATATTTTAAACAACACATTAATCTTCCACATGCACCTGATATTTTTTCTATATTAATTGCTAACATTTGATTTTTAGCCATATTAATAGAAACTCCATTAAATTCTCCTAAAAGAGTTGAACAACATAATGGTAAACCACATGTTCCAATTCCACCAATTACTTTTGCTTTATCTCTTGGACCAATTTGTCTTAACTCTATTCTGCATTTGAAAACAACAGCTAATTCCTTTAATAGTTCCCTAAAATCAACACGATCATCGGAAGTGTACATAAAAATAACTTTTGCTTTATCTAATGTATATTCACAATTAGTAAGTTGCATATTAACATCATATCTTGAAACAATTTCTTTACATGTTACTAATGCTTGTTTTGCATCCCTAACATTTTTTTGATAATTTTCTATATCTTTTTTTGTAGCTTTTCTAACTATCTTTTTTAATTCTGTATCTAAATTAAATTCTGATATATCTTTTAATTCCTGTGATATTTCTCCAAGTTCTAATCCTCTAGCAGTTTCTACAACTACTCGGTCATCTTTTTTTAATTTTAAATTTGTGGAAAAATAATAGATCTTACCAGCACTTTTAAATTTTACACTTGCAAGTTTAATTTCTTCCATATAAATTCCTTTCTATATTCTATACATCATACTATCCATAAGTAATGGAATATTAGCATTTGTATCTAATAAGTATGATGTTTCTAATAATAATTCAATTTTCTTTATTATATCATTGTTATCATATGTTAGTGAATTAAAAAATTCTACGTGATTACAAAAAACAGCTTTTTCATTTTGTTTCACGTGAAACATATCCTTAAGTGCAAGAATAATTAAATTAATAAATAATTTAATATTTTCCTTTTCTTTATGATCTTTAAGCATATGAATTTGTGTGTTTATGATAAGATTTTCTCTATATAAAAATAAATCCTCAACAAAATTAATTGCTTGTAACACAATATCATCAAAATTATCCTGATTTAAATTTTCTAAATCATCTTCATCTTTAATAATATAAGATAAGACACTTGCTTTTTCTTCTTCATATCCTTTAGCAATCAATTTTTCTTTAAGTACTTCTTTATTATCTGGTTTTAATTCTATAACCTGACATCTAGATATAATAGTTGGTAAAATACGATTGATATTTTTAGTTGTAAAAATTGCATAAATACCTTCTGTTGGTTCTTCTAATATTTTAAGTAAAGCATTCATAGCTTCTTTGGTTGTTTTTTCAACATTCTTTAAAATATAAACTTTTGCCTTACCTTCAAGAGAAGACTTTTTGAAAGTTTCTTGTATATTTTCAATGTGTTTCTTTTTAATACTTTCCTCTTCTCCATCAATTTCTATAATATCTGCATATTGATGGTTTAATACTTTTTTACAATCTATACATTGTTCACAAGCTAAGGTTTCATTACATATAAGTGACATTGTTAGAAACTGTAATGGTTGATCAGTATTATTTCCAACAAGTAAGAATGCATGTGGTATTTTTTTTAAGTTAAATTCATTTTCAATAATTCTATAGAATAAAGGTTGATTTTCTTTTAAATAATCTTTGATCATAATATTTTCTTAATTTCCTTTAAGGCATCTTGTACAACATCTTCAACCTTTTGATCTGCATTGATTTTTACAATACGATCACTATATTGTTTACAAATTGTTAAATAACCTTCATAAACATTTTTATGAAAATCACTTTTTTCTAAATCTAATCGGTTGGTTTCTCTTTGATTAACTTTAATTCTTTCTAATCCTTTTTTATAATCAATATCAAAAAATAAAGTTTTATCTGGCATAACATCGTTTATCGCAAATAAATTCATATTATAAACTTCATCAATTCCTAGATTTCTAGCAACACCTTGATAAGCAAGTGAACTATCTACAAAACGATCACATAATACAATATACCCTTCTTTTAAAGCTGGTAATACTTTTTCTACAAGATGTTGTCTTCTTGCTGCTGCATATAATAAAGCTTCTGTACGTGCATCCATTTTTGTATTTTTCTTATCTAAAATAACATTTCTTATTTGTTCAGCAATATCAACCCCACCTGGTTCTCTTGTAAGTAAGACTTTATATCCTGATTCATTTAATATTTTTACAAGTTCTTTAGAAACTGTTGTTTTTCCACTACCTTCTGGTCCTTCTAATGTAATAAACTTTCCTGTCATAATACTTCTCTCCTCTTTCTTCATTATTATAACTGATTTTTCTATTTAAACAAGAAAAGACCTCTTGCAAGGTCTTATATTTTCTTTCTTCCTTCTAAAGATTTTAATAATGTTAATTCATCTGCATAATCAATATTACTTCCTATTGGTAATCCATTAGCAATTCTACTTGTTTCTATTCCTTTTTTCGCTAACAACTTAGCTAGAAACAATGCTGTTGTTTCACCTTCTCTTGTAGGATTCGTTGCAATAATCACTTCTTTAACTCCATCAAGTCTTTCAAATAAAGAATTAATATTTAAATCATCTATCGTTTTACCATCAATCATAGAAATCGTCCCATGTAAAACATGATATAATCCATGATATTCTCTTACCTTTTCCATAGCAAAAACATCTTTAGGACTTTCTACAACACAAATAACTGATTGATCCCTTGTTTCATCTTTACAAATTTCACAAAGTTCACCTTCACAAATATGTCCACATTTTTTACAGTAATGGATATTATCTTGAAAATGAGCTAACACATTTGCAAACTCTTGGACATATTCTTTATCCATTGATAAAACATGATAAGCTAATCTTTCTGCAGATTTACCACCTATTCCTGGTAGTCTTTTAAAACATTCAACTAAATCTGTAAATGACTTTGGATAATTCATAATACACTCCTATTCTTCAAATTCAACAATCTCATCACCAAACATATCAATCGCATATTGTTGAGCTTCTGTAAGTTCTACAACCGGTTCATGATATTCATCAATATGATGTAAAACAATTGGTTGTGGTTGTGGTAATTTTTTTTCTTTATTAAGTTGAATAAATTTTTGTCTCATATTTGGCCAATCTGCTTCCATTACTGCAATAAAATCATATTCTGATCCTAAAACTTCCTTTAAGAAATTTTTTAATGGATAATAATTTTCTGTATAGTTAATACTATTCACTTCTGGTTGATATTTCAATGTCAAAATAAAACCTTTTTCGCCAGCAGCTACAGGTTTAGCATCACATAGCATATTTGCATATTTAGCAGTATTAAGATTATAACAATATCTTCTAATAACTGGCCATTTATCTTGAATATCATTTAAAACTGTTCTTTTCGCCTGTACTAAAATATTTAAAATGTCATTAAAGTCTACTTCTATTTGAGCTGTTGTTTTTACTTCTTTTACTTCTTCTTTTACTTCTTCTTTAGCTTCTTCCACAGGAGTTTCTACTTGTTCAACTTTCGGTTCTTTCTTTTCTTCTACCTTTTCTTGTAAATCTTCTTGAGGTTCAATTACTGGTTCTTGTACCTTTTCTACTGGTTTTTCAACCACTTCTTCTTGTTGAACTTCAACCAATGTTTCATGTGAAACATTTTCAATAACTTTTGGTTCTTCTACAACAACTTCTTTATGTTCATTTTCAATTTGATTACATATCTTTAATAAAGCTAATTCAAAATATGTTGATGAATCTACAGCCTGTCCATAATGACTACTTGCATCCATAAAAATATCAATCATTTGAAATGCTTCTTCTACTAATATATAAGGAACAATTTGTTGGATATCGTTTTTATGCAAAACAAATAATAAAGATAAATCTTGCGTGTTTTTAAAAATAATAACATCTTTTAAAACATCTATTAAATCTTGTGTCAATCTCTTTAAATCAATACTTAAAGACATCATATGATCTAATGTTTTTAAAACATTCTTCATATCCTTTGTCAGTAATAATTTAATTAAACGTATTTTTTCATCATTTGCTAATAAACCATAAACTTTATTAATATTTTCTACTGTTAAATGTCTATCATACGCTAAACATTGTTCTAAAATACTTAAAGCATCCCTCATTCCCCCATCAGCCAACTTAGAAATAATTTCAAGAGATTCTTCATCATATTCTACATTTTCTTCTTTTAATACATATTCCAAACGACTAATAATATCATGTTCATCCACACGTTTGAAATCAAATCTTTGACAACGTGAAATAATAGTTGGCAAAATTTTATGTGGTTCTGTTGTTGCTAGAATAAATACGATATGTGCTGGAGGTTCTTCTAATGTTTTTAATAAAGCATTGAATGCTTCAGGTGTCATCATATGAACTTCATCAATAATATAAACTTTATATTTAGCATTAATAGGGGCATATTTTACTTTATCTATCAAATCTCTAACTTCATTGACTCCATTATTACTTGCCGCATCAATTTCAATAACATCAGGATGATCTCCTTGAGTAATTGCTTTACAGTTAGGACATTCATTACATGGAGGATGATCTCCTGTACAGTTAATAGCTTTAGCTAATATTTTAGCAATCGTTGTTTTCCCTGTTCCACGTGGTCCAGCAAATAAATAAGCATGCGCTATTCTATTTTCTTTAATTGCATTTTTTAATGTAATTGTAACATGACTTTGTCCAGCGACATCTTCAAATGTTTGCGGACGATAAGTACGATACAAGGCTTTATATGACATATTCTCAACTCCTATCTCCTACATTATACACGAAAAAAAGATATGAGTAATCATATCTTTTGACGTTTCTTTTTAAAATAGTCTTTTATTAACTTTGAACATTTATCTTTTAAAATATCTGATTGAATCATGGGAATATAATTAAGTTTAGGATTTGGTAAATGAATCAATTTATCTAAAGACATCCATCTTGTATCACTTGCACCATAAACAACTCTTTGAATATGGCTTTGAATAATAGCTCCCGAACACATTAAACAAGGTTCTAAAGTTGTATAAAGTGTACATTCATCTAAGCGCCATCTTTCTATTTTTTTACAAGCTTCTTCAATAGCTAACATTTCTGCATGACCATAAGTTTGATTTAAATACTCTCTTTGATTATATGCACGGGCAATAATTTGATCATCTTTTACAATGATACATCCAATTGGCACATCATCATGTTTTAATGCTTTTAAAGCTTCTTGATAAGCTATTTCCATATATTCTTCATCATTCATCTTTTTTTCCTCTAAAAATAAAGACCATCACACATAGACGGTACTTCTTAATGCTGCTACCTTCCGGTCCTGACATGGTTCGAAGCCGCCTATTGTAATGGCAAATATGATTATAGCGTATTTTAGATTTTTAATCAATATATAAATTCATTAAAAGTGCATCATAATACTTTTGATTGACATTAAACATTTGAGGATATCTCCCTATTTCTTGAAAATTAAACTTTTTATAAAGATTAATAGCTGATAAATTATCCTCTTTCACTTCTAAATCAAGAATTTTTAAAGATGTTTCTTTGATCATTTCTAAAGCTTCTTCCATCATCATTGAAGCAATCCCCATATTCCAATATTCTTTTTTTACAGTGATTGCAAAATGACCAATATGTTTTAATCTTTCTTTTTGTTCACCTTGAATAGATAATAAAGAAACAAGTTCATCATCAATAAAACCACATAAAAGTAAACCATTCTCTTGATCAATAAAATCTTGAATAACTTCCATTTCTTCAAATTCATTTAAATAACATTCATTTAAACCATAAGTTAAGTTATCACTTTCTCCCCCAACCTGATTTAAATAATCAATAATCATTGAAGCATCCTCAATTTCTGCTTCACTTATAAATAATTCCATCTTTCTTTTACCTTTCTATAAAAAAGAGTCACCGAAGTGACTATTTTTTAGGAATAATAATATCTTTACCACCCATATAAGGACGTAACGCTTCTGGAATATTAATAGATCCATCTTCATTATAGTTATTTTCAATAAAAGCAATAACTGCTCTTGTTGAAGCTAAAACTGTATTATTTAAAGTAGAAACATAATAATTTCCATTTTCACCTTTAGCACGAATACCTAAACGTCTAGCTTGTGCATCTCCTAACGTTGAACAAGAACCAACTTCAAAATATTTTTGTTGTCTTGGTGACCAAGCTTCAACATCACATGATTTAACTTTTAAATCAGCTAAATCTCCAGAACAACATTCTAATGTTCTTACTGGAATATCTAAACTTCTAAATAATTCAACTGTATATGACCACATTTTGTCATACCATTCCATAGCTTCTTCTGGTTTACATAAAACAACCATTTCTTGTTTTTCAAATTGATGAACACGATAAATACCACGTTCTTCAATACCATGAGCACCTACTTCTTTTCTAAAACATGGTGAATAAGAAGTCATTGTAATTGGTAATTCTTCTTCTTTAACGATTTGATCTTTAAATTTACCAATCATACTATGTTCAGAAGTTCCAATTAAGTATAAATCTTCACCTTCAATTTTATACATCATAGCATCCATTTCATCAAATGACATAACACCTGTAACAACATCACTACGAATCATGAATGGTGGAATACAATAAGTAAATCCTTTATCAATCATGAAATCTCTAGCGTATGAAAGCATTGCTGATGATAAACGAGCGATATCTCCCATTAAATAATAGAAACCATTTCCACTTGTTCTACCTGAAGCTTCTTTATCTAAACCATTAAAACGAGCAATGATATCAGCATGATATGGAATTTCATACTCAGGTACAACCGGATCTCCGTATTTTTGAATTTCTACGTTTTCTGAATCATCTTTTCCAATAGGTACTGAATCATGAATGATATTTGGTATTTTCATCATGATTTCTTTTAATTCTTTACCATATTCTTCTTCTTTAACTTCTAAATCTTTTAATTCTTCTGCCATAGAAGTTACTTTTGCTTTAATTTCTTCAGCTTCATCTCTTTTGCCTTCTCTCATTAAAGCACCAATTTCTTTAGAATATTTATTTCTTAAACTTCTAATTTCACTTGCTCTTGTGACAACTTCACGATAATCTTTATCTAATTTATAAGCTTCATCTACTAATCCAACTTTTTCATCTTGAAATTTTTTCTTCATATTTTCTTTGACTAAAGTAGGATTTTCTCTAATTAAATTAATATCAATCATTTTCTTTCCCCTTATATTATTAATAACTGCCTTGATTATACATCAAGGCTATTTTCTTTGCAATTCTCTTTTAATCCAAGCCATAATCACTTGAACAATCATCTCTTGTTGACTGTCATTTAACTGTGTATGTGGCTTAATATGATACCACTTATATAAACACCCTCGACAACATGAAGCCGTGGCATGTTGAGCAATAAACACAGGATGATTTTTCATCGGTGTTTGCTTTCCATCATTTAAAATTACAGCCGGTGCTATTCTTTTAGAAATAAAATCTCTGGCGTGTTGTTCTATAACATCTAAGCCTTTTTCATTACAATAATCTTTATACTTTTTAGCAAGATGAAAAGAACTTCTAAACTTTGAATGATCTAAACGATTAAACAATCTTTTTAATTCTTCCCCATTCATTTCTAAAAGAGTCAGATTACTCTGACTCTTCTTCACCTTCTTCTACAACTTCTTCTTCATTTTTAGCAACAACTTCCACAGAAGAAACCTTGCTATCATGTACTTTAATAAGTCTTACACCTTGAGTCGCACGTCCTGCTGTTTTAACTTGTTCCATAGGTAAACGAATCACAATACCATCATCTGTAATAATTAATAAATCTTCATTACCTTCTACTGCTCTAATCGCTACAATTTGTCCATTACGTTCAGTAACATTAATTGTTTTAACACCTTTTCCACCACGATTAGAAACACGATACTCATCAATTGGTGACATCTTACCATAACCTTTTTCCGTAACAACCATAATTAATTGTCCTTCACGGTTTGTTGTCATACCAATAACTTTAGAACCATCAACATTAATACCTTTTACACCACTTGCACTTCTTCCCATTGGTCTAACATGACCTTCAGAGAATCTTACAAGTTTACCATTACTAGCAGCAATTAAGATTTCATCATCCCCTTTAGTTAATTTAACACCAACTAAAGCATCATCCTCTTTTAACTTAATCGCAATCTTACCAGTTTGTCTAATGTTTTCAAATTCAGAAATATCAACACGTTTAACTAAACCTTGTTCAGTAGCAAAGAATAAATACCATTGATTATCTTCTTCAATCATCTTCTTATTAATATTAATTAATGACTTAACGCTTTCATCTTTATCAAGATTTAAAATATTAACAATTGGTAATCCCTTAGCCGTTCTACCAAATTCAGGAATATTATATCCTTTCAAACGGTATACCTTTCCTTTATTTGTAAAGATCAATAAATCATCATGTGTTGACATATGAATAAGTGAACTAATCACATCATCTTGTGTTGTTGACATACCTTTAACACCACGTCCACCTCTGTTTTGAGATTTATAAGTATCTACTGGCATA
This sequence comes from Faecalibacillus sp. H12, assembly GCF_013361255.1. Classification (NCBI taxonomy): domain Bacteria; kingdom Bacillati; phylum Bacillota; class Erysipelotrichia; order Erysipelotrichales; family Coprobacillaceae; genus Faecalibacillus; species Faecalibacillus sp. H12. Next base: position 47,211 of record NZ_JABWDK010000003.1, read on the forward strand.
CGTTTTACATAACCATTATTAGTAAGTGAAATAATAACATCTTCTACTGGAATTAAATCTTCATCTTCAATATCAAATGTACCTTGAATAATTTCAGTACGACGTTTATCACCATATTTTTCTTTCATTTCTAATAATTCATTTCTAATGATTTCTAAGATACGTTCTTCATTAGCAAGAATATCTTTTAAATCAGCAATTGTAATTAATAAATTATTTAATTCTTCTTCAATCTTTTCTCTTTCCAAACCAGCTAAACGTTGTAATTGCATTTCTCTTACAGCTTTAGCTTGTTTATCAGACATTCCAAATTCATCCATTAATCTTTGTTGAATGATTTCAGTTGTTCTACTTGTACGAATTAATTGAATAATTTCATCGATATGATCTAAGGCTTTCTTTAAACCTTCTAAAATATGTGCTCTTGCTTCTGCTTTATTTAATTCAAATTGTGTTCTACGACGAATAACTTCTTCTTGATGTTGTAAATAATATTGAATTAATTCTTTAAGTGTTAAAGTTTTAGGTTCATTATTAACTAAAGCAATATTATTGACACCAAATGTTGTTTGTAAAGAAGTTAATTTATATAATTGATTTAAAATAACTTCTGCTTGAACATCTCTCTTTAATTCAATGACAATTCGAATCCCTTCACGGTTTGATTCATCACGAACATCACTAATACCTTCAACAACTTTATCACGTGCTAAATGCGCAATCTTTTCGACTAATCTTGCTTTATTTACTTGATAAGGAATTTCATAAGCAACAATTCTTTGTCTACCCTTATGTTCTTCAATTTCTGTTTTAGCACGCATAACAATAAGACCATTACCTGTTTCATAGGCTTTTTTAATAGCGCTCTTTCCTAAAATATATCCACCAGTTGGAAAATCAGGTCCTTGAATATAATTTTCCATTAATTCTAAAACAGTAATATCAGGATTTTTACTTACCGCAATAACGGCATCAATCACTTCACCAATATTATGAGGTGGCATATTTGTAGCCATCCCAACAGCGATTCCTGTTGTCCCATTGACCAATAAGTTAGGAATACGACAAGGTAATACCGATGGTTCTCTTTCTTCACCATCATAGTTTGGAATAAAATCAATCGTATCTTTATTGATATCTCTCATTAATTCCATTGAAATTTTAGACATTCTCGCTTCAGTATAACGCATAGCGGCAGCGCCGTCACCGTCAATTGAACCAAAGTTTCCATGACCATCTACAAGCATATAACGATATGAGAAATCTTGTGCCATTCTCACTAAGGCTTCATAAATTGAAGAATCTCCATGAGGGTGATATTTCCCCATAACTTCCCCAACGATACGCGCAGATTTCTTATACGCTTTATCACTATAACAACCAAGTTCATTCATACCATAAACAATACGTCTTTGAACTGGTTTCATTCCATCTCTTACATCAGGTAATGCACGTGCTACGATAACTGACATGGCATAATTCATGAAAGAAGTTTTCATTTCTGATGTTAATTGAATTTTTCTAATTCCTTTTTCTTGATTATCCATTTTCTACTCCTTCTAAATATCTAAATCAGTTACATATTTTGCGTTTTCTTGAATAAATTCTCTACGAGGTTCAACTTTTTCTCCCATTAATACATCAAAAATCATATCAGCTTCCATTGCTTCATCTAATTCAATACGATTTAAAATACGATGTTCAGGATCCATTGTTGTTTCCCATAATTGATCCGCATTCATTTCTCCTAACCCTTTATATCTTTGGATAGAATATTTTGCACCTTCACCTAACTTTGTTCTTAAATCATCTAATTCTTCATCACTATATAAATAATGTTCTTCTTTTCCATGTTTTAATAAATAAAGTGGAGGTTGAGCCGCATAAACAAAGCCACCTTCAATTAAAGGTTTTAAATAACGATATAAGAAAGTTAACATTAAAATACGAATATGTCCTCCATCGACATCGGCGTCGGTCATAATAACGATTTTATGATAACGTAATTTATTAATATCAAAATCTTCACCAATTCCTGTACCAAAAGCAGTAATCATGCTACGAATCGTATCACTTGATAAAACACGATCTAATCGCGCTTTTTCAACATTTAAGATTTTACCACGAAGCGGTAAGATAGCTTGAATACGACGATCTCTACCCATCTTAGCACTACCTCCGGCAGAATCCCCTTCGACAATGAAGATTTCACATTCACTAGCATCTCTTGATGAGCAGTCAGCTAATTTCCCAGGCAATGATGTAATTTCCATTCCTGTTTTTCTTCTTGTCATTTCACGTGCTTTTTTCGCAGCTAAACGTGCATGAGAAGCAACGATTGCTTTTTCAACAATAATTTTGGCAGTATCAGGATTTTCTAATAAAAATTGATCCAATGATTTAGAAATAATATTTGAAGCAATTTTTCTTACTTCTGCATTTCCTAATTTTGTTTTTGTTTGTCCTTCATATTGAGGATCAGGATGTTTAACAGAAATAATCGCTGTTAAACCTTCACGACAATCTTCTCCTGATAAAGCATCATCTTTTTCTTTTAAGAAGTTTCCTTTTCTTGCATAGTTATTAATAACCCTTGTAAGAGCTAAACGGAAACCTTCTTCATGTGTTCCTCCTTCATGTGTATTAATATTATTACAGAAAGAGTAAATATTTTCTTGATAACCATCATTATATTGCATTGAAACTTCAATCTTAATATCATTTTGCATATCTTCTACATAAATGATTTCATCATGAATTGGTGTTTTATTTTTGTTGATATAAGCAACATATTCCTTAATACCACCTTCATACATATAATCATGTTCACGATTTTGTCCATCTCTTAAATCAGTTAAACTAATTCTTAATCCCTTATTTAAGAAAGCAAGTTCTCTAATTCTTTGTCTTAAAACTTCATAATCATAAGTTGTTGTTTCTTTAAAGATTTCAGCATCTGCTTTAAAAGTAACCTTTGTTCCTTGCTTATCAGTATGTCCTAATTCTTTTAATGGTGCAACTGGTGTCCCACCATTTTCAAATCTTTGATAGTATTCTTTTCCATCACGATAAACATTGACTTCTAGCCATGAAGATAAGGCATTAACAACAGAAGCACCTACACCATGCAATCCACCGGAAACTTTGTAGCCTCCGCCACCAAATTTACCACCAGCATGTAAAACAGTAAAAATTGTTTCAACTGTTGATTTACCTGTCTTAGCGTGTTTTCCAGTTGGCATTCCACGACCATCATCAATAACTTCAACTACATCGTCATCTTTCAAAATCACTTTAATATGACTTGCATACCCTGCTAAAGCTTCATCGATTGAGTTATCAACAATTTCCCAAACCAAATGATGTAACCCTCTAGATGATGTTGTACCAATATACATACCCGGTCTTTTTCTAACAGCTTCTAATCCTTCTAATACTTGGATATCTGACTCATCATAGCTATGTTGTACTTTATTTTCTTCTGCCATCATTTTTCCTCCCTATGATTAATATTAATTTTCTTAGCTTCTTTAATAACATGATGTTCTATTCCATCTATTGATGTTGTTGTAATAAACGTTTGAATACGATTATTTAAAATATCTAAAAGTTTTGTTTTTCTTTGATCATCTAATTCTGATAAAACATCATCTAATAAAAGAATAGGATATTCTCCAATTTCTTCTTTTATTAATTCTATTAAAGCTATTTTCATACTTAAAACAATTGTTCTTTGTTGACCTTGAGAAGCAAACTGATGTGCACTCTTATTATCAATAAAGATCTTCATATCTTCCTTATGAATTCCATAATAAGTACTTAAATATCTTGAATCTCTTTCAAATCCTTTTTGATAAAGTTTTAAAATATCTTCTTTATTAACATTTTTAATAAAACATTCATACTGCAATTCAACGATCTCATGACAATTTGCAATATTTAAATAAATATCTTTTACTTTTAAAGATAAACGTTCGATAAAATTATTTCTTTTTTCAATAATCTTAATTTGAACTTCAGCTAATTGCTCATCTAAAGTTTCTAGATATTCATCATATTTACCTCTTCTTTGATTCAATAATTTAAGATACTGATTTCTTTCCTTTAATAATCGATTATACTTAGTAAGATAAAAAACATAAATTGGTGAGATTTTAGATAACTCCAAATCTAAAAACTTTCTTCTAATACTCGGAGAACCTTTAACCAATGATAAATCATCTGGTACAAAGACAACCGCATTTAAATAACCTACATAATCTGAAATCTTTAAAATATCTTTTCCATCTACTTTTGCTTTTTTGGATTCCTTAGATAAAATAAGTTCTAATTGATGCATTCTTTCATTAGAAAAAACATTTCCTTTTACTTTTGCAAAGTCATGATCAAATTGAATCATTTGATCATTGATATGTGTTCTAAAAGATTTACAGACAGATAATAAATAGATTGCTTCGATAATATTCGTTTTCCCTTGAGCGTTTCCACCAATTAAAATATTAATTCCTTGATCAAACTCAATAAAAAAATGATTATAATTTCTAAAATCAGTCAGTTCTAAATTATTGATGCGCATTTATACAATAAAAATTTCCTTCAAATTCAACTTGATCACCATCATGAAGCTTTTTTCCTCTTCTAAGTTCCACTTCACCATTGACCTTTACTTGACCATCTTTAATAATCATTTTTGCTTCAATCCCACTAGATACAAGATTAACAAATTTTAAAAATTGATCTAATTTAATATATTCATCTTTAATTGGTATTTCTTTCATACTTAACCTTCTTTTCTCTATAATTGTACTAAGTTAGTATATCATAAAAATCATAAAAATTCAAAATATTGCGCTATATTCGCTATTTTTATTTATGAATAGAAAAATACTTTTTTGATAAAAAAGCTCTTAAAATAAAAATTACTCCCCAAATAAACAATTAAAAGGAAAATTTACAAAAAAAAGAAGCTTTCGCTTCTTAATATGTTCTAACTGGTAAAACAAGTTGTAATAATTCATCAGAATCAAAATCTTTAACGATGAATGGTTTCATTTCTCCAGTGAATAATATTTTTATTTTATCACCACTAAATGATTTAATAGCATCACTTGCATATTTACAACTAAATGAAATAGTAAGTGGTTCTCCTTTATAGAAAGAAGAAGCTAAATTTTCTTCTACTGAACCAATTTCTTGTTGATATGAAGATAAAATAACTTGTTCATTAGACATATCTAATTTCACAATATTATTTTGTTCATTTAATAATAATGAAACACGGTCAATCGCATTTAATAAATCAGCTCTATTAATATCTAATTCATAATCAAATTCTAAAGGAATCAATCGAGCTGTATCAGGATAAGATCCATCAATTAAACGTGTTTGAATAATATTTTTATCAAACACAAATAATACTTTACGTTCAGATACATATAATTCAATAAGTTCATCTTTTTCAATAATCTTACTAATTTCATCTAAACTTAATTTAGGAATCGTAATATTAAAAGTCACATCTTCATCAATAGAAATAATCTTTTTAGCTAAACGATAACTATCAGTAGCAACAACTTCTAAAACATGATCATGCGCTTTAAAATTGATACCAGTTAAAATAGGTCTTGTTTCTTTATCACTAGCAGCAAACTTTGTTTCTCCAATAATATCTTTTAATACAAGAGCATTCATCATAAAATGAGTTCCTGTTTTACTTAAATCAATACGTGGATATTCAATAGCATCAGTACCATTTAAGCTGTATTCAATTTGACTTCCTTTAATACGAGTAAGTAAACCATCAATAATTTCAATTTCAATATCATCACTATTGATCTTTCTTACAATATCAAAGATATAACGACTATTTAAAACAACTGCTCCTTCTTTAAGGATTACTAAATCATCATCTTCATCAATAATTGTTTGAATAGTGATATCACTATCACTTCCTGTTAAGATAAGTTGATGAGCTTGTAAATCAAATTTAATCCCTGTTAAAACAGGTAAAGGACTACGAACAGATACAGCTCTTGTTGCTTTAGCAAGTGCGTTTAATAATTTGATTCTTTTAATTCTAAAATGCATATTTGCCTCCTGTTATTTATATATTTAAAAATAAGTCATTATTACTATTAGCATGTGAACAATGTGCATAAATATAAAATATGTTGATTTTATCAATACTTTTTATATGAATATCAATGTGCACATATTGTTGATATTAGTCACTACATTGTGCCTAACTTTTGTTTAAGCTTATCTACAGCGAGTTTATAATCTGGATCTTTTTTGATTTTTGTTTCTACTCTTTTACAAGCTTTCATAACTGTAGAATGGTCTCGATTGGAAAAAGTTGTTCCAATTTCACTAAAAGTAATATCTAAAAGTTCCCTCATTAAATACATACATATTTCACGAGGTGTTACCAAGTTTCTCGTTCTATTTTTAGAAATTATTTGACTAATGGTTAAATAATAGAATTCAGCGGTTGTTTTTAAAATGAATTCTTTTGTTAGTGGTTCTTGTGCTTTTTTTATAGTTTTTTGATCTTTAAAGACTTCAGATGCAAAATTCATATCTATGTAATTAGTTGATTCCATGATACTACAGAAGAATAGTCGTTTTAATTGACCTTCTAAAGAACGAATATCATTACAATAATTCATAACCATGAAGTCTAAAACATCATCTGTAATAACTAAATCTGTATTACCTAGATTTTCTATTTTCTTCTCTAAAATTGCCTTTGCTGTTTCAAATTCAGGTGGATCTATTCCAAAAGATAGACCTGATTTAAAACGACTAATTAAACGTTCTTCAATTCCTTGAAGTTCATCAGGCATTTTATCACTTGTAATAACAATTTGATGATTGTTATTAATGATTTCATTAAATATATGGAAGAACATCTCACTACTTTTTTCTTTTCCAAATAAAAATTGAATATCATCAATTAATAAAATATCAAGATTTCTATAATAACTATAAATCTCATCTGTTGTATTTGTTTTTATAGAATTAATAATTTCATCTACAAAATCCTTAGAAGTAATATATCTTACTAATAAATTAGGATTTGTTTCTTTTGCTTTATTTCCAATAGCATTTAATAAATGTGTTTTTCCAAGCCCTGGATGACTATATAAAAATAAAGGATTAAAGTTCATACCAGGTTTAGTTGATACAAGTAAAGCAGCATTTTGTGCCATACGGTTTGAATTTCCTACGATAAAATTAGCAAATGTCATATCAGGATGAAGATGACTATCGATTTTAGGAACCCTTTTTTGTTTAGATTTTTTATATTCTTCTACTTCTAATACTTTGATTTTTATTGGTTTAGAAAAAGAATTAGAAAGAATAGATTCTATTTCTGCTTGTTTTTCTAAAATAGCATCAATATTCCATTTTAATTCAGTGGTGATAATAACTTGATTATCTTCAATTTCTTCTAGAGTTGCAGGTTTAAATAGTGAGTCCAAGATGATCTTATCATCAACTATTTTATTTTTTTCTAAAGTTTCTACACAAGATGACCAGATTTTGTTTAAATCTTGCACAATTTTCAACTCCCTTTCGACTCAATTATATAAAAGATGTGAACTCTTTTAAAGGAAAAATACTGTCTGCACAATAGCTTCACAATTTTATTCACAAAAAATGTGAGAAATATCAATCATTTAGAGTACTTATTCACATTATTCACAACTTCATTTTTCGCTATGAATTTTATTAAATGTGAACTTAGTGCATATTGTATAGAATAAAAAACAATGTGCACATAGGTGTTCACAATAAAAAATACGCTGATATCAGTATATTTTTTACTAATTCACCCATATGAATAACTCGATTCACCACGTGAATAAGCATGTGCAAAACTTGTCAAAACATAAAATTTAACAAAAAATGAATATTCACAATGTGAATTTTAAGAAAAAATCCGATTTTTACTAGAAAAATAGAAGAAATGTAAGATAAAGGTTAAGATGAAATAATATTCACTTTAGGATGTGAATATCTAAAATAAAGAGTTTATTCACATTAGATTAGTGACTATTTTGAATATATTGTATAAATATTGATACAAAAGTACGTAAATACTTAGAAGTGCACACTTGATTTTAGGGGGAAAAACAAGGATTTATAAGGAGTTGGAGGAAAATGTGAATAAGTTTTTTTATGAGCTTTAAAGAAATTCACATGTTGTGTACGTACTTGATTGAAAAATGTTCACAAATAATGTGCATTTAATAAGAGTTATGCTTAGTGATGGTACTTTTTTTGATAAAAGTACTTATTTTTATACAATTTTCTATCTATTTCGATATATCATAAGATGTGAATAATAAAGTAAGGAAACTTATTCACAATAAAGAGAATTTTTCTAAATTAAAAAAGTTCACAAAAAAATGTGCAAATAATCATTAGAAATTGTTATTCTTATTATTTGTCATCATTAAAAATCATGAATTTAAGAGTAGAAATATAGAATTTAGAATTGACTTGTCACAATAATTCCTATAAGATATAGGAGCATATGTTATTTGTATAAAAAGATAAAAATTTTGGAGGTGTAAAATATGAAAAGAACATATCAACCAAATAAAAGAAAAAGAGCAAAAACTCATGGTTTTAGAGCTAGAATGGCAACTGTTGGAGGAAGAAAAGTAATCGCACGTCGCCGTAAAAGAGGAAGAAAAGTATTAACTGCTTAATGTAAAATCCACTTTTTCGGTGGATTTTTTTCTAAAATTTTATGAAAAAAGAATTTAGAGTAAAAAGAAATGAAGATTTTAGCAAGATTATTGCTAGAAAAAAGAGTTTTGCGAATTCTTGTTTTATTATTTATAAAGATGAAAATCAAATGGGCCACGGACGCGTTGGTATTTCTGTAAGCAAGAAATTAGGAAATGCTGTTACTAGAAATAAAATCAAAAGACAGTTACGCATGATGATTCAAGAATGTTTTCATTTTGATGAAGAAGTTGACTATATAGTAATTGTAAGAAAAAGATTCTTAGATAATACATATATAGAAAATAAAAAAGAATTAGAGTATTTGTACAAAAAAGTAAAGAGAAAGGAGATCAGCAAATGATCTTAGATAACAAAACTAAAAAATATTTTAAAATTATTTGTTTAGTTTTATTTGTTGTAGCCTTAACTGGATGTACAGCAAATCTTGATTCAAGTGGTAAACTGATTGCTAAAAGAGCAATTAATTTAAACACACCATGGTCTATGAAGTCAGGAATTTTTGATTTCTTATTAGTTATTCCTATTTCTAAAAGTATTATTTATTTAGGAGATGTTTTATTAAATAATATCGCTTTAGGTGTTGTATTAATTACTATTTTAATTAATATTATCATTTTACCAATTATGATTAAATCGACAGTATCTCAACAAAAGATGCAATTGATTCAACCAGAAATGGAAAAAATTCAAAATAAATATAAAGGTAGAAAAGATCAAACTTCTCAAATGAGAATGTCTGCAGAAATTCAAGCTTTATATAAGAAAAATGATGTCAGTATGTTGGCTTCATTTACAACATTCTTAACATTACCAATTATGTTTGCAATGTGGCAAGCGGTTCAACGTATTGAAATCTTATATCAAACAAATATGTTTGGTATTAACTTAGGTGCTAAACCAATCGATCACGTATTTAAATTCGAGATTGCTTATATTGTATTACTTGCCATTGTTGCTTTAACTCAATATTTTGCGATGAAAATCAATACAATCATGTCAAAAAGAAATCCAAAATATAGAGAAACATCACAAATGCAATCAATGAACATGATGAATAATTTCATGACATTATTTATCATTTACTTTGCAGCAATTATGCCTGCAGCAATGTCACTTTATTGGATGACAACAAACATTATTACAATTGTTAGAACATGGTATATTTATATTTATCATGTTGAAAAAGCACAAAAAGAAGTTGATCAAGCAAATACAAATTATTTAACAAAAAGACAAAATAAAAAATAAATAGAGGTATTTATATGAAAACTTATACTGGAAAAACAGTAGATGATGCTGTTAGTAAAGCATGCCTTGATTTAGGTGTAACAATTGATCAATTAAATTATGAAGTTACTTTAGAAACTAAAGGTTTATTTAGTAAAAAAGCTGAAATTGCTTGTTGGACAGTAGAAATGGTTCAAGAATATATTGAAAATCTTATAAGAAAAATCTTAACAGATATGCAATTTGAAGTAGAAACTGTTTCTTATGTTCAAGATGGTAGAATTTATTGCAATATTAATACAAGCAATAACTCTATTTTAATTGGTAAAGCTGGTGTTATTTTAAGAGCAATTAACTTAATTATTAAAAATGCTGTCAGTACAACATTTAAAAAACGTTTAGAAGTAAGCGTTGATATCAATGGTTATAAAGAAGAACGTTATAAAAAAGTTGCAAGTATGGCAAGACGTTTTGGTAAAACAGTTTTAAGAACAAAAGCTGATTTAAAATTAGATCCAATGCCTGCAGATGAAAGAAAAGTGATGCATCAAGAGATTGCAAAGATGGATCATTTAAAAACTGAATCTAAAGGTGAAGGAAAAAATAGATATATGACAATCTCATATGTAGATTAAGCCGCTTATGCGGTTTTTTCTTTAGGGAGGAAATAATGGAAAATTTAATTTTTAGTTTAAATGCGACGGTTCCTGTTTTTGCGATGATTATATTAGGGATATTATTTAAAAAAATAGGAATTATTGATGATGTTTTTGCATCAAAAATGAATAAATTTGTCTTTTTAATACCACTACCAGTATTACTATTTAAAGACTTAGCGACATTAGATTTTAAGGAAATTTGGGATACGAAGTTCGTCTTATTTTGTTTTTTTATTACCATTTTTAGTATTTTAATAGTAACAATACTTTCTTTTTTATTAAAAAATAAAAAGAATCAGGGAGAATTTATTCAAGCAAGTTATCGTAGTTCAGCGGCATTACTAGGAATTGCATTAATTCAAAATGTATATGGAAAAGCAACAATGGCGCCTTTAATGATTATTGGAAGTGTACCTTTATATAACATTATGGCTGTCGTTGTCCTTTCTTTCTTTTCACCTGAAAGAAAAGGAATAAGTAAAGAAATGTGGATGAAAACTTTAAAAGGTATTATCACCAATCCTATTTTAATTGGAATTGTGATTGGACTTTGTTGGTCATTACTTCATTTACCAATGCCTACAATGTTAGATAAAACAGTCACTTCGATTGGGAATGTAGCTACTCCTCTTGGTTTAATGGCAATGGGTGCTACATTTAATTATAAAAAAGCTTTAGGAGATTTAAAACCAGCCCTTTGTGCTACTTTCATTAAATTATTTGGTTTCTGTACTCTCTTTTTACCATTAGCTATATTCTTTGGATTTAGACAAGAACAACTGATTGCTATTCTTGTTATGCTTGGCTCAGCAACCACAGTATCATGCTATGTGATGGCTAAAAACATGGGACATGAAGGAGTTCTTACAAGTACAGTGGTCATGTTGACAACTTTAATAAGTGGTTTTTCTATTACTATGTGGCTTTATATTTTAAAAACTTTACAATTCTTATAAAAAAATGAGTGATTTTAGTCACTCATTTTTACTGTTGTGTAGTAGTAGGTTCAGCTGGAATTGTTGTTTCCGGTGTAGCTGGAGTTGCTTCAGGTTGTGCTTCAGGAGCTTGTTCAACTTTCATTGTACCCACAGCAATAATTGCTTCATGACCTTTATAATAACTATTGGCTTCTTTTTTCTTTGAAAGTAATTTACCATCTTTATCATAAACTAAACGATAAGAAACGGCTTTACCACCATTAGATCCAGCTTGTTTAGTTACTTGTTGTCCTTCAGGAATAGTTGCATCATTTTCATATTTTGTGTTATATGCGACATCCCCTGTTCTTTCACTTGTAAACTTCACATAACTTCCATCAACATCAGTTCCAATAATTTTACATGTTAACTTACCACCAGCATAACTTGCTTCTATTTTAATTGGATAATCTCTATTATTTTTAAATTTAAAATCAGGACCACCCCAAGAAACAGTGGCATCTCTTCCTATTGGTACATAACTTGAAATATACGTATGATTTGTTCTTTCAGTTACTTCTAAATTAGCTAAAACAACAGCATTATATAATGTTGAAGAAGCTTGACAAACGCCACCTCCAACTTCTTGAACAGTTTCGCCATTTAAATAAGCTCCTGCTTCACCAAAACCATTTTCTTTTGTTCTTTTTCCAACTGTTTGATTGTAAGAAAATTCTTCACCTGGAAGTAAGATCACATTACATTTTTCACCAGCAAGTCTGACATTGTTTTTTCTTACAGATGAACCATTAACAGTTGTTGTATATTCACCTAAAACATCTTTAAATAAATTCTTTTCTAAATCTTCTTTAGTAATACTTGGAACAATAGCTTTTGCTTTAACTTCAAATTCTTTTCCTTCTTTAGCTTTATTAAAAGCACTAATTGAATCATCTAAATCATATTTAGCACCATATTGTTCAGCTACAATTTTATAATCATTATTTTTATCTAAAGTCGCATTTTTACCTTCCTTAGATAAAGTCTTATAAATTGTTTTCATAACACTTTCATCTTCTGAAACAGATGAAGGTTTAATCTTTAAAGTTTTATTAAAATCATATTCATTTAAAGCAGTTTGAATTGTGTTATAAACATCTTTTTGTTTAACTGCTTCACCACTTTTACCTTTAGTAAAGATAACTTTTGTTTTTTCAACTTTATAAGTAGTAGGTACTAAAGTTGAATAATCTAAAATACCTGATTTTTTGATATCTTTATTAAGTTGTTTTTGATCTTTAATATCTATAGAAATATTTTCATTATGTTTTAATAAATAATGATAACCTTTAGTAAAGAAATTACTGTATTTCTTTTGAATATCATTAACTTGATCTTTAATGTTAACTTTAACATTATCTTTCATATCTATTTGATACTTTTGATCATTCAATGATAAATTCAATAATAGATTTTTTTCATCCTTTTGATACTGTTTTTCAAGCTGAGTGACAATTTCATCCTTAGACATATTATTGACCTTTATGCCATTAATTGTCATATTCTTGATAAATCCATTACCTGATGCTAGAAAACATAAAATGATATAAATAACCAATATCACTCCTATAACAGCACCTCCGATTATAGGAACTTTTTTATTCAGCTTTTTCATTTTTTCACCCCTATTTGTACATAATAATATATGATTAAAATATAGAAATCAATCGAAAAAAATCATATATCAAAAATAAAAAATATTTGTTATAATGAGAGAGTTATTTATTGATAAAATCAACAAAATAAGATAGTATCAAAAAGAAAGGTGGTATGAAAATGAATGATGATATTATTGTTGCAGTAGCAACATCAAGACTAGAAGCAGCAATTTCAATTATCCGTTTATCAGGAAAAGATGTTATTGCATTTGTTCAACAGTTTTTTACAGGAAAGATTATAAATAAAGAGAGTCATACCATTACATACGGTTATATAAAAGATAATGGTGAAAAAATAGATGAAGTATTAGTAAATATCTATCGTGGGAAAAGAACTTTTACAGGAGAAGAAATGGTTGAAATCAATTGCCATGGTGGTGTTTATATTACAAATAAAGTAGTTGATCTTTGTTTACATCATGGAGCAAGACTGGCAGAACGTGGTGAATTCAGTAAACGTGCTTTTTTAAATGGACGTATTGATTTATCGCAAGCAGAAGCTATTAGTGATATTATTACGGCTAAAAATAGTTATGCTTCTTCTCTTGCTTTAAAAGGAATTCAAGGAAGTATTAGTCATTTTATTAAAGATTTAAAAGAAGATTTAATTCAAATTATTACGCAAATAGAAGTCAATATTGATTATCCTGAATATGAAGATGTAGAAGAATTAACAGCAGATAAGCTTTTACCAATGTCTACTTCTTTAATTGAAAAGATGAATAAAATCATTGAAGATTCTAAAAATATTAAATTATTAAAAGAGGGAATTCAAACAGCCATCATTGGTAAACCCAACGTTGGTAAATCTAGTTTATTAAATGCGATGTTAAAAGAAGAAAAAGCGATTGTCACAAATATTGCTGGAACAACAAGAGATGTCGTTGAAGGATCAGTAACAGTAGATGGTATTTTATTAAATATGATCGATACAGCAGGAATTAGAGAAACAGATAATATTGTAGAAAGTCTTGGGGTTGAAAAATCAAAAGAAATGATTAAAAAAGCAGATCTTGTTTTATTAGTTATTGATGGAAGTAAAGAACTTGATCAAGAAGATCAAAAGTTACTTGAACTTACAGAAGATACAAATCGTATTATTATTATTAATAAAGCAGATTTAGGTAAGAAAGTTGATTTAGAAGGAATTGAAATATCGGCTAAAGAACAAGATATTTTAGCGCTTACTAAAGAAATTAAAAAGAAATTTAATTTAGGACTTATGAGTAATCAAGAAGAATATTATCTTACTAATGCTAGACAAACACAATTATTAGAAAAAGCAGCTTCTTCTTTACAAATAGCAATTGATGCGATGAAGATGTCTATACCATCAGATCTTATTGTAGAAGATCTTTATGATAGTTGGTCTTGTTTAAAAGAAATATTAGGAGAACAAGCAAAAGAAGATTTATTAGATGAATTATTTAAACGCTTTTGCATCGGTAAATAAGATGAATACAAATGAAATATTAGCACAAAGATTTTATCGTTTTTTTAAGTATACAAGAAATGTAGCATTAATTACGTTTATTGTTTTCTTTATATTAAATGCAATTAATACAGGAAATAGTATTTTATATTGGATTTGTTATGGATGTTTAATGGTTTCTATTGTAGGAGCAATGCAATCAGTTTTGTTGTATGTTCTTTCAAAGTATTATAAAAAGAGGTAATTTGAATGGAAAAAATATTTGAACAAATTGATAATTTGTTTGTAAATGGGGTTATTAATGGTATTATTTCAATTGTTATTGCAGGGATTGTTTTAATTGCAATCAATAAATTATTAAATAAGTTTATTAAAAAGAAATGGCCTGATAATTATGTTTTACAAAAAAGAATTAAAAAGATTATTCTCATTACAATCTTTTTAGCAATTGTATGTAGTGAAGTGAAGTTTTTAAAATCATTTGCGACTGCCCTACTTGCATCTGGAGGAATCGTTGCCGTAGTTATTGGACTTGCCAGTCAAGAAGCTGCAGGTAATCTTATTAATGGTGCCATGATTATGGCTTATAAGCCTTATAAGATTGGTGATTTTATTGTTGTTACAGGGCATAATGTTAGAGGAACTGTTATTGATATTTCACTTAGACATAGTGTTATTGAAACATTAGAAAAGACACAAATGATTGTTCCTAATGATATTATGAATAAAGCAATTATTGAAAATATTTCACAAATCGAACATGTTAAAGCAAATTATCTTTATATCGATATTTCTTATGAAAGTGATATAGATCAAGCAATCAAAGTGATTCAAGATCTTGTTGTAAAACATCCTTTATTCATTGATGGAAGAAAAGATAAAAAGGATCCATTAGTCCCTGTGATTGTTTCTGATTTAAAAGATAGCAGTATTCAATTAAGAGCAACAATCACTAGTGAAGATAATGTACAAGGTTTCCAAATGCTGGCAGATATTCGTAAAGATTTAGTCACTGAATTTAAAAAGGAAGGTATTGAAATACCTTACCCTCATATGCATATTGTAAAATAGTGTAAAAGGAGAAAACATGGATTATCATGTTATTCTCCTTTTCTTTTAATCTCCCCATACTTCTTCAGCGATTTCTTTTACAAGTTTAAGTTTAGCCCATTGTTGTTCTTCCGTTAATTTATTACCAATTTCACATGAAGCAAAACCACATTGAGGACTTAAATATAAACGTTCTAAAGGAATATATTTAGTTGCTTCATAGATTCTTCTTTTAACAAGTTCTTTATCTTCTAAATCAGGTTTCTTTGTTGTAATAAGACCTAAAACAACTTTCTTATCTCCTGATACCTTCTTTAATGGAGCAAAACCACCAGAACGATGATCATCATATTCTAAGAAATAAGCATCTACATTTTCTTCACCAAAGAGTAAATCAGCTACACCATCATAAGCTCCTGAACTAAAGTAAGTAGAATGATAATTTCCTCTACATACATGAGTATTAATTGTTAAATCTACAGGTGCACTTGCAACAACTTTATTATTTAAATCTAATAAAAGTTGTTTATATTTTTCTAATTCTTCTCCCTTTCTTCCTGTTAAACTTACAGCAAGTTCAGGATTAACCATACCACCCCATACACAATCATCAAATTGTAATTGACGGCAGCCAGCGTGATAAATTTCTTGAACAAATTCATTGTATGCTTTAACAACATCGTCAGCAAAAGCTTCTTCACTACCATAGAAACCTAATGTTTTATCTAATAAATCAGCTCCTGTAAAGAAAGCATAGAATTGACCAGGTGAAGGAATTGTTTGTTTAGCTACAGTATTTTCATCTTCTAATGCTTTAACAAATTTAAAATGTTCTACAAAAGGATGATCTTTACAAGAAATCTTACCTGTCATAAAAGTATCATCAATCATAGCAGCTTCACCATCAAACGTTTGATTTCCATCTACAGTCTTTTTATGTTCAACCCCATTAAATCCCCACATAAAATCTAAATGCCAAGTAGAACGTCTAAATTCACCATCTGTGATGGTATGATAACCTAATTCTTTAAGTTTATTTACAAGTTCTACAATACATTCATCTTCAACTTTAGTAAGTTCTTCTTTAGTTATATTATTTAATTCATAATTTTTTCTAGCTTCTTTTAATCTTTCAGGACGTAAAAAACTTCCTACAAATTCATATCTATTTAATTGACTCATATCATTCATTCCTTTCAAACTATATTTTTATTTTATCAATCAAAACATAGTTTGAATAATACAAATAATAACTACTTAGATATAGTTTTAAACTATATTCACCATTGTGCATAATGCACAAATGTATGCAATATTCTCATAACCTCAACACATATAATTTTTAAACTTTCTTACATATAATATAAGTAACAAAAGGGATATAAAATACTAAGGAGGAACAAAATCATGTGTGTAAATTACTATTCATATTTAACAACTAATCAAGCAGATTCTCAACCAGGTTGGGCTAAAAAAGACAGATTCGATTCAAGCAACACAACATTATCAAAAATTAAAAATCACGTTGTTAAAAACTATTTCTCTAAACTATTTAAATAATATATAATAATACGAAAAACCTGCACGTGATGCAGGTTTTTTAGTCTTCATTTTTTATTTCTTCTAGTAAACTTTCCATACGATAATCAAAACACTCTTTTAATTCACATTCCCATATTACAATTACTTTAATATCCATTTGTTTTAATTGTTTATAGTGTTCAATATCATTTTTCATATTTTTTTCAAATTTATTAATCCAATAATCTTGATTTGTTTTGGGAATATAAGCATATTTACAATTATAATGATGATGCCAAAAACAACCGTTAATAAAAATAGCAACATTGTATTTTGATATGTATATGTCAGGTGTTCCAGGTAATGTTTTAACATTTTTTTGATATCTAAAACCTTTATGGTAAAGATACTTTCTTACTTTAAGTTCGATAGAAGTATCTTTACTTTTAATTATAGACATATTATAAGATCTTTGCTTTGAAACCATGATATTATTCCTGGACTTTAATTATTTATTTTTTATAGCATAAATTTTATTTTTCAAATAATGATCAAAAGCATCAGAGGCTTCTATAAATATAACTTCAATAGATGGTAAATCTAATTCATTCATCATTTCAAGAGAAACATTGAAATGATTTGATAAGTTCTTATTTTCAATTGGTAAAACAAAATAATTTTCAACTTTTGTTATATTATGCTTCTCAATAAATTTTTTATATGCTAAATGATATAAATATTGTTTAGTAATACTTTCTATACCTGGTTGATTAATTATTTTGTTATTTTTGATCAATAATTTGTAATATTTGGCATCATATATGTACATGATATTATCTTGAAAAGTTATTGTATCTGGTTTTAAAGTATCAGCTAAAAATGATGAAGTATTATTTAATTTCCAAATAGGTTTTTCAATTAAATCTATAAGTTTTTTTTCGTCATCTTTTGTGTAATTATTATTTTCAATATTTAGTTTGTATAAAGGAGAGTAAAGTTGATTATCAAATATTACAGCAATAACCTCTTCCCATACTAAATTAAAATTAGCCGTTCCATATGTACTAAAATAACTGATGTTATCAAAATTGCCTTTTTTTGAAATATATGCATACATCGCTTTTAATAAATATATTTTTCGCGTATTAAATTGTTTATCAAGTTCATTTTCAATACGATATAAAATATAATCTATGTCACCAAAGTCATCTAAATTGTAATTAGATAGTTCAATTTCTTCTATATTGAAAAGATATAGAAGATCTGCATTTTTTAATTCTTTAGAGCACATAGAAATTATCCAAGCATGTAATTGCCTAAAATAGTCAAGATTATTAGATATTCTTTTATTTGTATAATAATTTAAATAGTAAGGCTTATTTCCTTTTATGATTGAGAAACCATCATTTATTGTCCTATCCCAATTTATTTCACCATTACCATTTTCTTCAGTAATATTAATATCATTAGAATAAAGATCATTATCATAATAGTCATTTATAAAAAATAATAGAAGTGCCAAATAATTAAAGGAATAATTATTATCTTCGCTATTATTGAATATCTTGATAATTTGTTCTTTTGAATTGTATTTTTCTAAAACTGATAAAATTTGTTTTAACTCTTTAATTGGTTCATCAGTACTATCGATATATTTTGGATATATTTTTAAAACCATATTCTCTACTATTGTTATACCAACATATTTAAATATATAATAATAGTCATCGTTAAATTTTTGAGAAACAGATATTTCAATGTCTTCTTCTACAAGATCTGTTATATCTTTTTGCTTATTATTTTTCTTTACAGTACGAATTATAGAATATTCTTTTAAAATGTTAATATAATGAACAATTTTTTCTTCTGAACATTTAAATAAATTTTTCAAATCATCCTGAGAATACCTTTTTTGTTCTTTGATAAAAACAGATAACATTATAAATCATCTCCAGATGATTTAGCTTTAGCCTCAAATTCTTTTACTTTATTTGTGAAATCTTCACCAAAGATTTTTAATCCTTTTTCATCGTATTCTTTACATATTTCTGAATAAATACGAGGATTTTCAATTCCGCTAAAAATAAAATCTTTTTTTTGTTTTGCAGCATCTTCAAATAAATACATGATTATTTTATCTTTAAATAAGTCATTAAATTTTTCTTGTAATTTAGATTTATTATCAGAATATCTATCCATTAGATCATTAACATTTAAAAAGAAAGGACCTAATTGTTTATCTTCGTTAACTTTTATTTCTGTCAACTCGCAATTAATAGCTTTTCTAATACTATTCCAATGTATAGGTTCAGGATCATTGTTTATTATAATATCAAGAGTTGTTTGTTTATTTAATTCTTCTTCTTTTTTATTGATACCGCAATATTCAAAATTCCATCTACGTTTAAAAGCGGTATCCATAGGGAATACACCTTGATCTGCGCTATTCATAGTTGCCCAAATAAACATGTTATCTGGGATTCGTAATTCAGCACATTGATCCGCAGGAATTTTTAATTCTTCAGAAATGTATTTTTTCATATCTTCAGAAGTATGTATAGGATATTCACTAACTCCATTATTTCTATCCAATAATTGGAATATATCACCGAATACAGCAGCAGGATTTGCTCTATTAATTTCTTCAATGATTAATAAAAATGGTTCAGGTGTATCACTCATATTGCTTTCTAAAGCTTTTACTAAAATTCTTAAAAAAGGGCCAGGAACATATTTATAAGAAATTTCATCGTTATCATTGTTCACAGGTTTATAAGTTCCAACAAAATTTGCATAGGAATAATCAGGATGAAAAGTAACTCGCTCATAGTTTTCATTTTTTTTGATTAAATCCTCTTTATCTTTATTAAGTGTATAGCTTTTACCAGTACCTGTTGCTCCAAAAATAATACGATTATAGTCATATTTCAAATCGGTATTTAAGGAAAAATTTCTATATTTAATTGCTGAAAATAATTTAGTTAACCAATTGATAAATGGTGTTCTATTATCTTTTTTCTTTTCTGGATTATAGAACCAGTTATTTGATATAGCGTATGTTTTTTTTAGATAATTTCTAGTGTTTTTATAATATCTTGAGTTTCCAGAATCTTTTAATTGATTTTCAATATTTTGATTAGTATCGATTTCTTTAAGTATTGAATATTTACCGAAGTTACTAAATTGTTTATTGCAAAAATCAGAGTTTGTTAGTAATAATATAACATGTTTATCTATTAGATTATGTGCTTCTAAAAAATCAAAACATTTATTTGCAAATGTGTTATTATCATATTTTAATAAATATGATAAATCAATATTTCTACTAATATCATTTATTCTTTTTAATGAGCTATAAATTTCTATAAAATTTTGATATTCTATCTGTTGGATAATATCATTTTCTATTTTGCACGCAATATATTTGGAAATATCTAATGGATTAGAATAGTCACATAATTTTTTTAAAATTATTTCATTACCTATATTTATAATTTTTAAAATCATTTGAGTTATATATATATCTTTTTTTTTACAAATAAAAAGTATATCGTTTTCTTCAAATTTCTTAGTAAAATTTAAATTTTTATTATTAATAAATTTATATGTAAATGATTCACCTGAATTAATAATCTCAAATTCTGAAAATAAATTGTTTGTATAAAAAATATAATAATTATTCATGTATATTAACCTCCGTATCTATAATATGTTTTTCAAAAACAAATGGATGTAAAATAATTAATTTATTATTAAAAATTGTTATGCCACCAATTTCTTTATCATTAAATTCATCTACAACATTGATATTGTTAATCATTATTTCATAAAAATTCGTTTTTGTTGGTGAGTCTGTTCTCTTTTTTTCAGAAGCAACATGTTCAATTTTTATTAAATGATTATAAGCATCTGTTTGATTATGATAGTCATTTATTAGTTCTGGGCTAAAAATTTCTAGTCTGTTTTTTACTTTTTGGAAAAAAAGGATATTTTCTTCTTTACGGTGAGAAATATATAATTTGTTTTCACCATTGTTAATAATTTTTTCGAGTAAAATAGAATCCCCTGGGTTTAATTTATTTTCTCTATAATAATTTCCTAACCCTAAAATGCGTAATTCTTTTCTTTTAGCAGTAGCACGTAACCTTAGATTTATTTCATTATTATTATTTTTGCAAATAAATTTGTAATTTATTTTTTCATTTTCAAAGATATCATTAATCTCGGCTTTTTTTGGAATTAAGATATAGGTTTCATGTGTTGTTCCTTTGCCTAATTCAGTATTATTTAGAGTTTTAATAAATTGAATAATTTTCATATATATTTTCCTTTATAAATATTTTTTTATAACTGAGGAAATTCCTCGTGACATAAGAGGTGGGACAGCGTTCCCAATTTGCATATATGTTTTTAAGTATGCTCCTAAGAAAAAATAATCATCAGGAAATGATTGAATTCTAGCCGCTTCACGAGGAGTTATGCTACGAATTTGATATGGATGTATATGAGAATGACAATCCATTCTTAAGTGAGCAGTAATAGTTCTACAAGGTTTATCAGGGATCAATTTAAAATACTTGTCTTTAAAAATATGATTTCGATGAGAATAAGGCATAATATCACTGATTTTTTCATTTGTTGCGTCATCTCCTGGATCTAGACGTCTATATATTTCGTAATTTAAATCGGAAACATATCTGGCTTTATGATTGAAAGTAAATGGAGTGCTTCGATTCATATTAATTAAAGATAAATAGTCATTGTTATTTCCAAACTCATTAATATCAATTTTTTTTCCTGATATATCTGAATCTATTTCATTTTTATTTTTTTCTCTTTGGGCTTCAAGTGGTTTTATAAACTCAAGAGCATCAGATAAATTAAAGCCATCTATTTTTTTACAATTTAATTCAATTTCTTCAAATAATGATTTTGGAGAAATATTTTTCTTATCAACAACGTCGTTTCGTATAGCTATATAAATAAGTCTTTCCCTGCTTTGAGCCACTCCAAAATCTTTTGAGTTTAATAATTTATACGATACAGTGTAATGATAATCAATATTATTTTTTGAAGATTTTACTTTTTTAAAATCTTCTATCACTTGGTCGGCTACTTTTAACATTCCTCTTACGTTTTCCATTACAACAAATTTTGGAGCGATTTTTTCAACAGCTTTTAAAAAATATTTGTATAACTGATTTCTCGGGTCATCAATTATTCTTTGTTGATTTGCAGAGCTGAAGCCTTGACAAGGAGGACCACCAATAATAACATCTATATCTTTAGAAACAAATTGATCAATATTATCAACAATTTTTTTTAAATCACCAAGTATTATTTTTTTTGATGGTGTATCCGGATGATTATATTTATAAGTATTTATACATACTTCTTCTATATCATTTGCTAATTCAATTTTAAAATTATTTTGAATGAATCCTAGACTTAATCCACCTGCACCACAGAATAAATCGATAAGAGTTGGTTCGTTTGCCAGCTCTTTTTTTTGTTGTAATTTTAGTCTTTCGGTATTTGATAATTTATATAAAATATTTTTTAAATCATTTTTATTTTCTTTGTAAAAACATACGGACTCAATAAATTCTTGAAATGTTTTATTTCCTAAAAAATCTTTTAGATCAGTAATATCTTTTTTTTGTTCAATAACACCAATATTTATTAATTCATCAGTGCAATCGAATATTTTAATACTGTCATTTAGGTTATACTTTTTTCTATATTTATTAACAAAATCAATATATATATTAATTAGTTCTTTAAAAAATTGTTTATCTTTTTTTTCATTTATATTTGTAATAGGTGTGAAAATCATAAACTACCTCGTTTAACTAGTAAATTTAAATTTTGTTTTATAGACAATGCGATTGCCTTTGATAGGAGAGGTGGTACAGCATTTCCAATTTGTTTGTATTGTTCTGTTCTTGGCCCACAAAAAACAAAGTTATCTGGAAAGGATTGTAGTCTTGCTGCTTCTCTAACTGTTAATGTCCTTCCTTGTGTATAGTCTGGATGTATAAATTGATTTCCATCTTTATATAAGTGAGCTATAATAGTTTTTGCAGGTTGATCCCACCATTGAACAACATAACTATTGTTAAAAACACGTGCTTTTTTATGTTTTAAATCTGGTCTATGTTCTAATAGTTCTTTAAATGTCCATTTATTTTTTGCCATTTCTGTATATCTTTTAATGTCTAGATCATTATGTCTTCTTGCAACATGATCCATTAAAATATTTGATGTATTATAACTAATTTGTGCAAGAAATTCATTATTAGTATTTGAAGTAAAATTTATAATACTTTTTCCCTCACCAGGTCTTAATTTTGGAAGTTCATAAATAGCATCTCTAACAGTTACGTATTTTTTTAATTCTTCCTTTTCAATATTATTTGCATCAGGTGCATAATGTGTTGATATAATATCTTTATATAGCTGTTCAGGAGAAATGCATAGATCTTTTCTAGTTCCAAGTATTATAACTCTTTTTCTGATTTGAGGGACTCCGTAATTTACGGCATTTAACACCATATCATTGGGATTTGAAAGAATATTATAATTTTTTGATAATTCTTTCATTACAAGATCTATAATTTTTTTATCTTTGATTTTTGCGGTTAAAATTCCTAGAACATTTTCGAAGACAAAAACTTTTGGCTTATAATAATTCAAAATTTTAACATAATTTTCGAATAAAAAATTTCTTGGATCATTTTGCATGCTATTTTTATCTTTTGCTCTTCCTAGAGTAGAATAAGCTTGACAAGGAGGGCCCCCTATAATAACATCAATCTCTTCATTGTTAGATATTTTATCTATTAGAGTAATTATATTTTTATTAGTTATATCTTCGTTTATTACGGCATCTTCAGCATTTTTATAATTGTAGAATTTCATCCTTTCAATTAGTGTTTTGCAACAAATTGAATTGATTTCAATATGAGCAACGGCTTTAAAATTTTCTTGATAAAATCCCTCACTCAATCCACCACATCCAGCAAATAAATCAATAAAAGTAAATCTTTTCATACTATCTTCCTTTAAATAAAATTAAAACATAATAATGAGTATTATATCATAAATTTATGAGAGTGGAATTATTTTTTTTAAAATTATAAAATATATGATAGGTAATAAAGTATGAATTATTTTTTATTATATATTTTATATCATATAATAAATATTTATATGTTTTTTGGGAATAAAAATGGAGGTAATTGATTTTCTAACTATTAACTAAGTAAAAGTCAAATAAATCTTTTACATACCCTTTAATACCACCATCATACGTCATAGGTTCATAGACTTCTAGTCTTGCAACATTTAATAACATTATTTTTCTTGGAAATTCCTTATCAGATATGGAAGCATCATTATTAAAATACTTTTTAATTTCTTCTCGTCTTTCATAGAACTGTGTAATAATTTCTCTTACAAGCTGAATCCTAAAGCCATCACTTCCTGATCTATCTACTATGTTTAGTATGTAATCAGTATTAAATTCTTGAATTACTTTTAATGTTTTATCGTAAGCATAGACTTTCTTATTATCTACAATTTGTGTTTGCATTGATAACATGCAATACCACCATATCGTTCTTAACCAAATTCTATTAGGTATAGAATAAAAATATTTTTCTTTTTGTCCATGTCTTTCTAAGACTAAATCAGGAATAATATAAAGTGAAATGTATCTCCATATATTAATATTTGAAGCGTCATGTAACTGAAATTTGAAAGATCTTAAAATTTTAAATAATTCAATTCCAAAATAACAGTCAGTATAATATTTCTTTTTTGAATAATTCAGTTTTCCATTGTTGATGCCATCATTTATTTGAGAAATAATTTCTTCATAAGCATCAGTAAGTTGATATCTTAACTTTTTTTCTGATTGAGATGTAAGTGTTGATAATATATAAGAATCTCTAAAATCATTTTCTAATAAGGATTCATATCTTTCTCTAGCATCAACTTGATTTAACTCCAACCATTCCATATTACAATTCCTTATAAACATTTTCTTTAACGCTTTGCATCATAGAAATAATAGTATCTACTTTAATATTAAAAGTTCTTATAAAGTAATGCATGGCGGCACAAATGCTTCCTTCCTCAAAATCTTCGTTATCTTTCACTTTTTCTAAATAGCCATCCTTATCTAAATTTAATAATATCATTAGAATTGCTGATGAAAATATTTCTTTAAATAGTGGCGTTGAACTTTCAAGGTTCTCTTCATCTAAGTATTTGTAATCGGGATGATCAGTATTTAATAATAGGCATACATTTTCTGCGCTAAATTTGTCTATTTCTGGGTTGATAGAAGAATATTCAAGCATCCACAATGGTTTGGTTACTCCGTTGGACACTGTGGCAATTGGGAATTCAGATCCTTTTCCTTCTAGCATAATTTTTGCCTCATTAAACATGCCAACAATCATCCCTTTTTTATTAGCTAAATGCATTTCATTAGGTAATATATTTTCACAATCCCCAACAGTAAAAATTACTCTTATTTTTACATATTCTTTCAATCTGTCTGGCTTAATATCCATTGAAATTGTTTTATTAACAAAAGTGTCTTTAATTGAAAATGCTCCTATTTTTCTTGTATCTCTTTTTTGAGAAGGTTTAGACATCCATTGAAGTGCTATATTAATAGATGCATTATGAGGAACTATTCCATTTTTTCCAAATAGTACCTGAGGATTATCGATAGTTAAATTTGTTTTGAATTTTAAGTTATAGTCTTTAACATTCCATATGTTTTTTTGATCAAGAATTATGTATTCATTATTTTCAAAATCGTAATCTAGATCATATTCAATATTATCGGATATATATGAAAAAGAATAAGGTTCAATTGATATACTTGATTCTTCAAATAAATCATTATTAAGTTTTGGGAATAATTCGAAACTGCTCACATTTATTCACCACCTTTAGTTAGTTTTATAGAATATACAAAGCCTTTATCCTGAGTTTCTAATGTAATTTTACCTTCTATTAGAATCTTGTTGTTTCCATGATTTTTAAATACTATTGATGAATTATTAATTTCATCGCCTTTTAGAGTTATTTCTAATTCATCATATAAATAATTATCTTTTATATCTACTGGAATTCTTAATTCATTTGATCCTTTGTTTATAGAAATGGTAGATATTTGAATTTGTTTTATATTTATTGGGAAAGCCTTTTTTTGTATTGTATTATCTTTGTTCATTAAGTTATTCCATGTATTTAAATTACCGATACCAAGAATACTTATATCAATTGATGCATTATGATTTAAAAGATTCAACTCAAAGTCAATACTAGATAAAGTATTATTTATATTAATAACATTTCCTGTTTTTAAAGTGCTCCCGTTTCTAGATCGTGTTATTGTAGATCTCTCTTTTGGTTTAGGTTTAATGCCTGTTTGTGGAGTACTACCATAACCGATGGTTGGTAAAAATAGCTTACCTAATTTTTGAGAAATACCTATAATTCTTCTAGGTTTATTTAATTCATTTTCTTTAAGTGAGTCTTGAATTATTTTTTTAGTATTTTTGCATATTGTTGCAACTACTTTACCATAATTTTTTTCTTCAATATAAACGTCATCCCAAGCATTATGATCGGCCATTTCGCTTTTTCTGATATACAGTTCTAACTTGAAATAGTCTTTAAAAATAGCATTACTATTTAATACAAAAATTCCTATTAATATTTCGTCTTCGGGTGTATTTGGAATTTTATCGGCCCATTTATTTGAAATTTGATAATCAACAATCATACCGGGTTTTCTACAAAATCCAATTATGGGTCTATTACCATTTGAAGTGTTATTTTCTATTCCAATATAGGTATAGGGACTTAGTTCAAAAGATTTTATTGGAATCTTACAAAAAGCGATACTACCTGAGTTTTGACCTTTTAATTTTGAATATTTTACTGTTTTGACATCATAATCTAATATGTGGTTAATATCAGGATTGTATGAAATATTATAATTATTAAGCAAAGCAAGATTGTATAATTCTGAAATAACTTTGAAAAAATAATTTTCATCGTCATTAAATTTTATTTTTTGATTATTGATATATACTTTCAAAAAAGGTTTATCAAACATCTCTTTATAATTTTTGTTATTAATTCTAGGGGCGTACCATTGTAAAATAGAATTTTCCAGTGTCTCTTCAAAATTATCTTTCCAAAAACAATTATTGTTCCAATATTCTTTTTTATAATTAATATCATTTAATAGTTCTTTTTTATTTATAAATGGAATAATAATTTTTGTACCGGTTTCTCTTCCTGCATAACATCTCAAATCAAATATTTTTAAAAAGTTTGAAATATAATCATGATTTTCTATTGGGTATGGAGATCCGTTTTGTTCATCTCCGAACCATGCTATTCCTCTATCGTTTCTTTTAATATTGTGTAAAAGACTATTATATTTTGTTTCATCTTCAATATATGTACAAGCTAATCTCTCTATGTATTCGCCATTTTCTTTAAATCTTGTATAAAAAACGACTAATCCAATTCCAACTCTAAAATATACTGTTTTGCCATATCCCCATGATCCACCAGCATCTTCTTTGGTTTGTGGTTTTGCAATCTCATACACTAGTTTTCTAAAATTTCCATACTTTTCTTTTGCATCAGAATATTTTATTTTACCGTTTAATCCAACAGTATTTTTATCTTCAATAGATATAAAAGAACATTCAGTTTCTTTTATTTTATTTTTCAAATCAACTGATATACCTTCTAATTCATTGGTTAAATTTGTTTTGGTAAATTTACCAATTGTGTAATTTACATCTACACTTCTATATATTCCGATGTTATCTATACCAGCATCAAGAGAATTTTGTAAAGATTCTCTGATCATTAAATCAATAGTTGACATAGAATTATTTTGGATTGATGAAAGGACAGATGAACCTGACATAGACATTGGTGTTTGTTCAGGAATATTAATTTTCATCATAATATTCTTCTCCTTTGTTATCTAATTTAATTGTTAATTTTGAAACATAATCCTTATATTTTTTATCTCCAGGTATTGCCAAGTATAGACCTACCAAGTCTTGAGAAGTATTCAAAGCTAATCTTTTTTGATTCTTTACGTTTAATGGTTTTGAATTTTTATCTATTATGTAAATAACAAGCATTGGATTAATATCAAAACCAATGGACTTTTTAAATTCAAAAAATGATTCACTGTGTCTTTCATCAGGATTTTTAATCTTAGCTTGAATAACTTTTTCTTTGTTTTTTAGTTCGTTAAAAGCAATATCTTCAAAATTATCACGATAAGTTCTTAAAATTCCAATGTTTATATAATCTTTTATGTTGCTTTTCTTTGAACGGTTTACTTTGTTTATTGATACTTTGTTAGATAATTTCCAAGAATTACCGCTTTCAACCCCAACCAAAACGACATTCCATTTTGATAGTTCAGTTGTATCTTTTTTATTTAGCCATTCTAATAATAATTCAATATTATTGAAAACCCTATTGTTATGACAAAATTTAAATTTTGTTAAAAAATGATACACCATTTTATAATCTACATTTTTCCATACAAATGAGCTATTTGACCTTGATTTTATAGGTGCACAAGGAATATCATTTAGAAAAGCTTTTGTTAAGTCAATATTATTATTCATAATATCTTCATTTGTATCAAATGATATTGTTTGCGCCTGAACTCCTGAAAAATTATAGTCTGCTTCGATTACACTTTGTTGTTTATTTCTTGCAGTTATTCTAAGCCAACTAACAGAAGGCGTATTATTTATTAAAGGACCTGCTTGTCTAGGAGAAATTCCTTGTATCATATATTGTTCAAGATTCATTCTTAAGTCATAATCAAGTTTAGATAAAAAGGTAAATTGTTCATACGTAATTTCGTCCATCCAAATTCGAGGATATAATTCATAGCCAAATCTATAACCAAACCATCTCCCCATTTGCATTAAACTATCAGCTTGTCTTCCTTTTCTAAAAAAGTATGTACTAACCAGGCCTTCTAATGTAAGTCCTCTAGAAAGAGTATTTCCCCCTATAATAATAAAAGCAGGTGCTTCCATTGCATCTAATTGTTTTTTTTCTGGATAAATTATGCGTTTGTATTCATTATCTTCGTTAATTTTATTATTTTTATAATTATCAATACATAGATGTATACCGTTGCTATATTCGAACGAATTATCATCATTTAAGAGAATATAGTTAATTCTTTGTTCAATTAGTTTTTTTAAATAAGGTTTTATCTCATTAAAGTTAGGATATTCTTCCACGTTATCAATCATTTCATAATCTGGAAATTCCTGTTTTAAAGTATCATAAGAAAACAAATTAGTTTCTTTATCCCAAACTTTTTTACAATCATTTATAATGGCGTCTATTTTTGTGGTACTTATCCAATTGTTTATAGCATTAGATATACGAGAATGTTCATCAGTTTTATATGAAATGTTTACTAGCATACTAAAAGGTTTTTTTATTTTTTTGAATCTAAATGCACTGACAGAACATAAGAACCAACAAATTGCGGATTTTAAATTATTTGGTATGTCTAAACTTGTTTCTTCAAGTATTTTATTTATTTTTGATTCATCATCACTATCTATATTTCTGATAATTGAAAGACCATCGCTTAACCCATCTTCATCAACTCCAAAAATTTCTTGAGGGCCAAAATAACTTTTTGGAGGAGTAAGTGTTGTTATAAAATTATTTGGATATAATCCATCTTCGCTACTATCATTTAGGAAATTTGCATAAGGAGTAGCAGAATAACAAATATAATTCATTGCTCCACACAATTGTTTACCTTTTGGACCATTTACGATATCATTAACCAATTTATTAATTGTAGTTTGTTCTCCTGAATCTAATTTTTTGGTATTGATACTTGCTTGATCAGCTTCATCATCTATTATTAGAACTCTCATATTCTTTGCATTTGATGTATCTCTTTTAATCCAGTTAAGTAAGTTATTTAATCTATCCTTTTGTTTTAAAGTAACGCATAAATATTTTGTATGCGAATGATTACTTAAATCCAAATCGCTTAGTTCTTGACCAGGATCTGCTTTTTTATTGGTTATTGATGAAAGGGAAACCCAATTAAACATACCTTTACCAGAAAAATCATTTATTAATCTTTTTTCTGTTTGCATTCTTAAATTTTCAAGCATTCCTCCTAATATAATAAAGAAATTCCATCCATTATCAGCGCATTGACTTATTAATGCACCCATATTAGCTGTTTTTCCTGATTGAATAGCACCTACTACCATCCCTTTTATAGCCCCTATATCTTCAGAGTATTCAGTGGATAATCTTTTTCTTATTATTTCAGTATCATTTTCAATTATTTTTATAGATACTTTTGAAAAATGTTTTTCGTTAAGCAGTTTATTTTTATATAATACCCAAGCACTTCTTTTGCTTGTAGATGTTCTACTTTCATTATCTAGTAATTTATCAGTGATGATTGAAGAGCCTCTTGAATCTCTGCATTCTTTAGATTCTTTATAGATAAGTTCAATTCTATCGCAAGCAAAAATATAGTCGTCATATGTTGTATTGTCTTCTAGTAAACCATCATCTATCATTTCTTCGATTTTTTCTTTTATTTCATCTAAATTCTTATAATTGAAATTTCTAATAAATTGCCAATCAATTTCTTTTCCTTTAGATAAAAATTTTGTTGAGATCCTTTTTTCAATAAATTCTTCACAGCTTATTATAATATTATCATTCATATTCTTTACCTCTTTAGTTATTAAACATCTCAATTAGTCACTTATAATTTATTAAATATTAAAATTTTATATCATTTTATATAAGATTGAATTGTGAAATTTAAAAATGTTTTATAGATATAATTATACATCCTGATAGGAATGTATTCTATATAAATGGACTAAGCGAATGGATTTTAAAGCTAAAAACAATAAAAAGGTATATGTAGGAATTGTATTCAGTAGTATATAATTTTAAATCTAGAAGGAACTTAGTATTAATTTCAAAATATTACAACAATTTCATTATTTTTATTATTTATGTGAACATTGATATCCAACCAATTAGTTGACCTATTAATTTTATCAGTCATTTTATTAAACATATCATTATTTTTAAATGCTAATGTTATTTGTTTATGGTTAAATTCACATTCTATATTATTTAAAACATCTAAAGGAGATATATCTAAATTAGAACATGTTTTTATAGGTTCTAAAGTATCAGCTAAAGCTAGAATAAATAATATAGGATTCCTATTAAATTGAACCGGTTGAGCGTAAGGTGGGGTCAATTGTTTTAAACCATATTTTTCATATTGTTCTATAGTATAGTCATCAGTTGCAAACCACATATTATGTGAAATAATACAATCAGCTAAATATGCAAATATAGGAAATTGAGAGGTACTGAAATGTAAATCATTAATATAGAAATCATTAAAATCAGCAGATTTGTTTCTTGAGAAAGATAAATAATAATTTTTAACTAGGCTATCATATAACCATAATCCTCCTACTATTCCATGATCATAATGATTAATCTTTGGATTCATTTTGCAATATTCTAAATAATTAAAAATAGTTCCGCTTGTATACATACTTTTCTTAATTGTAGTTCCATTATAGTAAGGTATTTCATATTTTGTTCTAACTGTTGGTGTATGATATCTTACATAGCGAGAAGGAACTGGAAAAGTAATTCCTAAATCATAATATGCTGTAAAAGGCATACGTTTATAAAATGAATGATTATAATAAATTTTATTTTCTT
This sequence comes from Faecalibacillus sp. H12, assembly GCF_013361255.1. Lineage (NCBI taxonomy): Bacteria > Bacillati > Bacillota > Erysipelotrichia > Erysipelotrichales > Coprobacillaceae > Faecalibacillus > Faecalibacillus sp. H12. Next base: position 79,333 of record NZ_JABWDK010000003.1, read on the forward strand.
TCATAATCTTTTCAAAATCTTTAGATTTTTTTCTATAATCAAATTTGTATGTCCAGTCTTTTTCTTGAATATATCCCATATCATGAAATAAAGAGACTAAAAACCAAAGATAACTAAATTCAAAAATTTCATTTTGATCATTATCAATTATTTTCAAATCATGAAATGAACTGTTTTTTATAAGAAGGCCAATAAAAAAAACTGACAGTGTATGATTTACTCTTAATGTTTCACATTCTTGTAATATATCGCGAATTAAATAACTTTTTCCAGCATATGCGAAAAAATCATCTATAAATTTTTTAGCATCATTTATATTTTTTGGAAATGCTAAATCGTTTAAATAATAATTCCAATCAATATTGTTATATTTGTAATAATTAGACATTGTTTCATATAAAGTTTTCATGTTCTTTCTCTTTTCTAAATATTTTATAATTCTATTTTATCGTATTACATTAATTTAATCATTATATTTTATGATGCACATTAAAAGCTGTCTTACGACAGCTTAATCAAATGACATATCATTTAAATTAAATAATAATAAGTGATCATTATTTTCTTGTAATATTTTTTCATCAAAACCATTTTTTGAAAATAATGCATAATAGATTTTATTATTTTTCTTTAATGGTTCTAGTTTTGCAAGAGTATCTAAATATTCTGAATAAGAAAATGGACTTTCTTTAAATTTACATTCACCTATTAAATAACATTTTTCTTTTTTAGATAAAGCAAGAATATCAATTTCTATTTCTTTAATTTCAGTATTATTGTTTTTGCTTCTAACAGTTGTTTTTCCAAACCATCGCCCTATTTTTTCATATCTAAAAGGAAGCTTATTTTTTAATTGTAATCTTGTAAGATATTGTTGACATACTTTTTCATAGGTAATAGAAGCATATCTATCTAGATTATCAGCAATAACATACTGGTAAATACCATCTACATCACCATCTTCTAGACTAGAATAGTTAGTAAATATAAAGGTGTACCAAAATCTAAAGAATTGATCTGTTAATTGATAAATTCCACGATTATTATTTGCTATTTCTTTATTACCAGCATCGATAGAGAGTTCTCTTTCTACAATACCAAGTTCTATTAAATTTTTTAAGTAAACGCTGGTTTTTGAAGTGTTGTTAATAAGAGTTTGTGTTGATATTTCATTTATCTTTGTATTTCCTAAAGCAATGGCTTCTATAATAGAATTATATAAAGAAGTTTCTCTTAATTCTTGATGTAAAAGAAATTCTACTTCATTAAACAAAATACAACCTTTGTTAAAATATTGTATTTTATATTTTCTTCAATAGTTAAGTCACTATTGAATTGTTTTAAATAATGAGGTATTCCACCTAGTATAGAATAAATAATAATTTGTTGTTCTAAAGAATAATTTGGAAAGAATTTTCTAGCATCAAAGAAATTCATTTCTTTCATTTTATAAATATCAGTAGCACGACCATATAATGGATTTTTATTTGCAAGTAATTATTTTTCAATAAAACTCATAGCACTGCCACATAAAATGATCATTACATTTTCATTTTTTAGAGTAGTATCCCATAAATTTTGTAAAATAGAAGGAATAGATTTATTATTTTTACACATATAAGGAAATTCATCAATAATAATTAATTTTTTTTCTTTATAAGGTAACTCTATGATAGAGCTTAATACTTGCTTCCAATCATGAAAAGTACTTAAATATTGGCTTGCTTTAATATTTTCTTTTAATAATGACTGAGAAAAGTTTCTTAATTGAATATTATCAGGGCATTCTTGACATGAGTAAAAAATATGTTCTTTGTCTTTACAAAATTCATGTAATGTTTCTGTTTTACCAATGCGGTATCTCCCATATAAAAAAATAAGTTCTGCATTTTTTGAATGATAACGACTATTTAAAAAATTTAATTCTTGTTCTCTACCTATAAACATATATCTTCACCTTTTTTATAATTATAAGGTTATATATAATTGAAACAATGGACAAATAGTCCACAAATTTACCTAAGCAAGCATAGATAAAAAAACATTTTTTTAAATAGTGAATAAATTTTAAAACAGATAGATGATATAAGATTATTTTGGTAATAAAGTATGGTAATATAATGTTATCAATAAAAAAAGAAATACTTTTATTTTTATAATATTTTATCGAAAAGAGGGATATGAGTGAGTGTCTTACTTCAAGAAAAAACAAAACCTATATTGTCTGTTGATGAGCAAATAGATAAATTAAAAGAAAATGGTGTAACTTTTAAATATGTTTCAGAAGATAATGCCAAAGAATATTTAAGGAAAAATAACTATTATTTTAAGTTAACATCATATAGAAAGAATTTCTTAAAAAAAGAAGTCGATGGTAAAAAGGTGTACATTGATTTGGATTTTGCATATTTACAAGATTTAGCAATCATTGATATGGAATTGAGGTATTTGTTAGTAGATTTGTCTTTAGATATTGAACACTGGACAAAAATATATTTATTAAATTTAATTCAATTACATAATGAAGATGGTTATGAAATTGTAAATGATTTTTTGGATAGTTTAGATAAAAATCAGTATGATAGATTAGAAAATGAAGTATTAAGAAATCGAAATTCAATTTATTGTGAAGATTTAATAAATAGCTATCCTGATTTAAAAAAATACCCTATATGGGTTTTTATCGAAGTAATTTCTTTTGGTACACTAATATCATTTTATAAATTTTGTGGGGAAAGATACAATGATAAAATGATGTCAAAAGATCATTTTATATTAAAAATGTGTAAAAGTGTTAGAAATGCAGCGGCACATAGTAATTGTATAATAAATGATTTAAATGCAAAAACAACATCATTATCAACAAGTTATTTAGTTACAAAAGAATTGGCAAATATAGAGAAAATTTCGAAGGTTACTAGAATTAAGAAAATGAGTAATGGTAGAATACAACAAGTAATATCTTTGCTTTATATGCATAAAAAACTAATACCAAGCGAAGGTGTTAGAAAGAATGCTGTTATAAATTTGCAAAAATTTAGTGATAGAATAAAAAGAAACGGTCACTATTATGATAATAATGATTTGATTAGGACAACTTTTGAATTTTTGAATATTGTTATTGACAATTGGTATCCAGTTGACTAAAATGAAATTGCATAAAAAAATATATAAATATATTTTGTAAGGACCGTGTAGTAATACATGGTTCTATTTTTTTTACAATAAAAAGCCCTCTAGTTTATCACTAAAGGGCTGTTATTATTTTTTGATCATAATAAATTGATAAGGTTTTAAGGTTGTTGGGTTGTAATTGTTGTAGTTATCTAACAAGATATTTCCTTGAATATCAGGAATTGATTGTTCAGTGTTTGTAAAGTTACATAAACAAATAATTTCTTGTCCTTGATAAGTACGTTTATAACCAATAACATCATCTACAGTATTTACTTCTTCAAAATCTCCATAAACAAGAGTATCTTCTTGTTTTCTAATAGAAATCATTTTTTTATAGAAGCTATAGATTGAATTTGGATCGTTGAATTGATTTTCAACATTGATTTTATCTTGGCTTCCTGTCATTTTTAACCATGGTTCATGATCACTAAATCCTGCGTATTTACTGTTATCCCATTGCATTGGTGTTCTGGTATTATCTCTACTTCTAAGGTTAAGGAAATGCATCGCTTCTTCTTTAGTAAAGCCTTCTTCTAAAGCTCTTTGATATTGTCCATGACTTCCAATATCATCAAATTCACTAATGTCTTTTCTTTCAAAGTTTTCCATACCGATTTCTTCACCTTGATAGATAAAAGGTGTTCCTCTTAAGTTAAAGAACATACCAGCAAGCATTGTTTGAGAATAATAATTATGATTTTTCTTATCTAAGACAAATTTATCGATTGCTCTAGGTTGATCATGATTTTCCAAGAAACTAGCAATCCATCCAAGTTTTTGTACTTCTCTTTGACTTGTAAATAAGAGTTCTTTAAATTGTTTAGTTGTCCAATCATTTCTTTTAAACCATTCTTCATCTTCACTAATATCAAAATTACAATAATTAAAATCAAACATCATTGAAAAACATCCTTGTTCACCAATAAAAATACCTAAATCCTTATATTGAACCCCTACTGCTTCTGCAACAGTCATACAATTATGTTTTTCAAATGTTTCTTTCTTCAATTCATCAAAAAAGACTTCAATTCCTGGTTGATTTCTAGAATAAGCAAAACAAGCACTTAAACCATCTTGTCCATCAACAGGACCATCTAAATATCTTTGATCCTTTTTAATAAAGTTAATTGCATCAACTCTAAATCCTGCAATTCCTTTATCTAACCACCAATTAATCATTTTATAAAGTTCTTGTCTTAAAGTTGGATTTTCCCAATTTAAATCAGGTTGTTTTTTAGAAAAAGCATGGAAATAATATTCATCTCTTCCTTCAACCTTTTGCCATACTGAACCTCCAAAAACTGATCTCCAGTTATTTGGTTCTTTACCATCTTTAGAGGATTTAAAGATATAATAGTCATGATAAGGACTATGAGGATCTTTTAAAGCTTCTTGAAACCAAGCATGTTCATCTGAACTATGATTGATAACGAGATCCATAATAATCTTAATTCCTTTATTTTTAGCTTTTTCAATCAATTCTTCTAAATCAGCCATTGTTCCAAATTCAGGATTAATATCATAATAATCAGAAATATCATATCCATTATCATCCATAGGTGATTTATAAATAGGACATAACCATAACAAAGTCACTCCTAAATCCTTTAAATAATCAAGCTTTTCAATAATCCCTCTTAAATCACCAATTCCATCTCCATTAGAGTCCTTAAAACTTTTAGGATAAATTTGATAAGCTATCTCTTTCTTCCACCATTCATTACTCATTTTCTTTTTTCTCCTTTAAAATATATAATTTAGAATAATAATCTCCAATACCATCCTTATTCTCACCACAAGAACTATCACTTATAATAAGTCCCACATTCATCAATTCATCTCCATATAAATCTAAACCATTAACATGATACATCTTATCTTCATCTAAACCTAATAAAGGTAAACGACGATAACCTACATTAACTTCTTGTAAAGGTCGATAGTAACCAACAATTGCTTGTGTTTTATCATGAGAGACAACCATCCAAGCTGTTTCGTTTGATGTAAATGGACTTTTTAAACGATAAAATGTTCCAAATTGAAATAAAGAACGATATTGTTTCATAAAACTAATTTGTTTTTTAATAATTTCTTTTTCTTCAAAGGTTAATTGATTAACATCTAATTCATAACCAAAAGTACCAAAATAAGCTACATTAGCACGTGTTTCAAGTGGTGTATTTCTAAATGTTTGATGATTAGGAATTGCTGAAACATGTGATCCCATTGAAGAAAGTGGGTAAACAAGAGAAGTTCCATATTGAATCTTTAATCTTTCTATTGCATCTGTATCATCACTTGTCCAACATTGAGGGGCATAATAAAGCATTCCTGGATCAAAGCGTGCTCCTCCACTTGCACAGGATTCAAAGAGTATATCAGGGTATTTAGTTGTTAGAACATCGTATAAATGATAAACACCTAGGATATATTCATGCATGACTCTTCCTTGTGATGAAACATCATGAGTGCTTGAATAGACTTCTGACATACAACGATTCATGTCCCATTTAATATATGAAATATAGGAATCATCAATCACATTCATCATTGCCTTGGCAATGTATTCAACAACTTCATGATTAGAAAAATCTAAAATATATTGATTTCTTCCATGACAACTCTTTCTATGAGGAGTTTTTAATATCCATTCAGGATGATTTCTATATAAGTTAGAATCTTCATTGACCATCTCTGGTTCAAACCATAATCCAAATTTTAAACCTAAATCATGAATTCTCTTTGATAGACCACGAATTCCATGAGGCAGTTTATCTAAATTAGGGAACCAATCTCCTAATCCTTGATGATCATTATTTCTATTACCAAACCAACCATCATCTAACACAAATAACTCAATTCCTAATTCTTTTGCTGTATTAGCCATTGAAACAATCTTATCTTCATTAAAATCAAAATAAGTTCCTTCCCAATTATTCACCAAAATAGGTCTTACTTGATCTCGATACTTTCCTCTAGCAAGTCTTTTTTGATAAAGTTGATGATATGTTTGTGACATTTTATTTAAACCTTGATTACTATAAACCATTACAACTTCAGGACTTTGAAAAGAATCTAAATGATCTAATAGATATTCAAAACAATGAGGATGAATTCCCATAGATACACGTGAGACATGATAATTATCGACTTCTACTTGGGCCAAAAAGTTACCACTATAAACCAAACTAAAACCTAAAACTTCACCACTTGTTTCTTTACAATTTTCTCTTTTTAAAGCAATAAAAGGATTAAATTGATGAGAAGAACAGCCTCTTAAAGAATAAATACTTTGAATACCTTCAGTAAGTTTTCTTGTTTTAATAGAACGTTCTCTTGCCCATGATCCTGTAAGTTCAATCATTTCATAATCTTGATCAGGTAAGTCTAAAGACATAGACATCATTTGATTAAGTCTTAATTTTTGTTTTCCTTCATTAATAATAAAAGCATTTCTTGTAATAACAGGTAAATCATGATAAATGGTATAACTTAACTGTAATTTTGTATCAATAACATCATCATATAGGGTAATGATCAATGTTTGTGCTTCATCTTCTTTTTCTACATAAGTTGCAGGTAAATGATCTAATTGAGGTTTACCTTGAATTATTTGATGATTTACATATTCAAAGTTTAAAATATGACTGCCATTTTCTTGGGTGATATCGATTGCTGGATGACGTAAATCACCAGAACCATAAACAGGATATTCTTGTTTAATATGTTCTAATGAAAAAGTGAGATTACCTTCATAGCTACAAGATGACATTGGTCGAGGACTTGTTTCAAAAAGATGATCAAAGTTATCTCGATCATGAATTCTTTTCCCATAATAGAGTTGACCTAATTGATTGTTTTTTAAGATTTTAAAGATATAACTGATTTGATCATTATATAAATGAAAAGTTTTACTTTCTTCATGAAATTGAATCATAAATTTCTCCTACTCACTAAATAAAATTTTTAAAACATCTTCTAATCCATCATCTACAATAGATTTACAAACAATATTTGCTTTTTCTTTTAAAACATCACAGGCATTTCCCATGGCAACCCCTACACGACAAAAATCAATCATTTCTAAATCATTTTCTCCATCACCAAAAGCGTATGTGTCATCTTGATCTAAATGATAATAATCAAGAACTTTTTGAATACCTGTTGCTTTTGAAATTGTTGGTGAATAAAATTCAAAAGCATTATCACTGCCATGTTCATCAAAATTAATGACATAACCAAAATCATTTTTAATATAGTTTTCAATCTTTTCACGATCGTTATTTGTGACATTTGCTTCTATTTTAATCGCTCTTTTTAATACCTCATTACGATCAAACTTTGTTGTAAATAGATCTTTAAAATGTCCATTTTGAACAAAGAAGTTATAAAGTTCTTTATAAGAAGGATCAATGTATAAATGATTCGCTGTCGCAATCATATAATCACAATGAAGTTCTTCTAACATATTTGCTGTCTTTAAACATAACTCATAATCCATTCTATTTTCATAAATAGATTTTCCATCAATTTCTACATAACCACCATTATTTAAAACATAACCATCAAAAGTACCATCCCACCACTTTTGATCTAACATGGCTTTAGGACGTCCACTACAAATAAAGAGTTTATGTCCTTGTTCCTTTAATCTTTTTAGTTCTTTTTGTACACCTTGAGGAATTTCTTGAATACCACCATAAGACCATATTAATGTTCCATCAATATCAAAAAATAATACCTTTTGTTTCATAACATTTCTCCTTTCGTTAATTATATCACAAAGCAATAATCAATAGTTTTCAAGAAAAGAAAATAGATAAATACGTAAGAAAGTACGCAAGATAAAATGTACTAAAAAAGGAATCTTGCGATTCCTTTTGAATTAATCATCTAAAATAGAAGATCCATTTGTAGCAATCACTTCTTTATACCAATCGTATGATTTCTTTTTAGAACGTTTATAAGTTCCATTACCATAATCATCAACATCTACATAAATAAATCCATATCTCTTAGACATTTGATTAGTTGAATTAGATAATAAATCAATTGGTGCCCAAGTTGTATAACCCATTAATTCAACACCATCTTCTTCAATAGCTTTATACATTTGTCTAATATGTTCTCTTAAATAATCAATACGATAATCATCATTAATAGACCCATCAGCTTCTACCGTATCTTTAGCACCTAAACCATTTTCAACAATAAATAATGGTTTTCTATAACGATCATATAAATCTACACAAGAAATTCTTAAACCGATAGGGTCAATTTGCCATCCCCAATCAGAACTAGGAATATGAGGGTTTTTAATAGCTGTAACAGTATTACCTGCACTCATTTCTAATCCTTTAGTATCCGCAGCAACACAACTTGATGAATAATAACTAAATGAAATAAAATCAACAGGATATTTTTTCATGATTTCTAGATCTTCATCAGTCATTTTAATATTGAATCCTTTATTTTTATACATTTGTAATAAGTATTTAGGATATTCACCATGAACTTGAGTATCACTATAACAATAGATTTGTCTCATTCTTTGTTGTTGTTCTAATACATCTTCTGGTTTACATGTATATGGATAATAAGTTAATTTAGTAAGCATACATCCTACTTTAGCGTCAGGAATATTTTCATGTGTAATTTTTACCGCTAAAGCACTTGCCACAAATTGATGATGCATTGCTTGATATTCAACTTCTTCAAATTCTTCTGGTTTGAATCTTGATTCAATAAGTCCACCGGTCATAAATGGATGTCTAATGATTGAATCAATTTCATTGAATGTTAACCATAATTTTACTTTATCTTTATATCTTTTAGTAATAACATCAACATAACGTGTAAAGAATTCAATGGAACGACGATCATACCAACCATTATAGTCCATACAGAATGCTAGTGGTGGTTCGTAATGGGACATAGTAACTAATGGTTGCATCCCATATTTTAAACATTCATCAAAGACATCATCATAGAATTTTAAACCTTCTTCATTTGGTTCTAATTCATCCCCTCTAGGGAAAATACGAGACCAAGCAATAGACATTCTATAAACTTTAAATCCCATACCTGCAAGTAAAGCAATATCTTCTTTATAATGATGATAAAAATCAATCCCATGGCGTTTAGGATAATAAACTTCATCATCTGTACTTAAAGCTTTTTCAATCATTTCATCAGAAATATCACATAAACCATGCGTATTCAATAAATCTTTCATAGATTTAGGATCAGTGAATAATTGTACATCACTACAACTTACACCTTTTCCGCCTTCTTTCCAACCACCTTCATATTGGTTAGCAGCAGTAGCTCCACCCCATAAAAAACCTTCTGGAAATTGTTTCATATTATGTTCTCCTCTTTTTATCTTATTTTCCTAATTTTATTATATCTAAATTACTTTTTATTTGTTTATTTTTTCAAAATATAAAAAGATATAAATTCTACTTATAAGAGGTGTTGTTTTCTATTTAAAATGATATGATTTGATAAAGGAAGTGGTTATATGGATCTTATTAAAATTGGTAAATATATAGCAGCTAAAAGAAAAGCATTAGGTTTGACTCAAAAACAACTTGCAGAAAAATTAAATATGTCTGATAAATCTGTATCTAAATGGGAAAGAGGTATTTGTTTGCCAGATGTAACAGTCTATCTTGAATTATGTAAAATATTAGGAATAAGCATTAATGAGTTTCTGGCTGGCGAAGATATACCTAAAGAAACAATTGAACAAAAAGCAGAAGAAAATATTATTCAGATTACAAAAGATAATAAAAACAAACAAAAGTATCTAAAGAAAATTATAAGATTATTAATAGTTATGCTTGTTGTTTTCATATTTATTACAAGCATATTTATCTACAAAAAATTAACACAACCACAAAACTATATAGAACCTTATTTAGAAAAAAGCACAGAAATGCAAACGGCAAATATGCTTTCTAGTCGTCCAGGGAATATTTTGTTATTTCATTATAATTCAAAAAAGAATTATGATTCATTAACTATGTATTTAACAGAATATCAAAAAGGTAAAAAGATATCTGATAAAGAAATCTGTACATTTTATAATAATCCTTCAAAAGGAACAAATACCGGAAATATTGCTTTATTAGTTGATTATGAAGCTTCTACTTTGAAGATTATAGATGCTTTTGAAGATGGGTATTATGTAGCTGAAGGTATTTCATTTTTAGAAAACATTAGTAACTATGATGTTTGGGATTATGATAAAATTGAAGAAAAAACATCTATTAAATATAGTAAAAAACAAATGTTAGTGGCATTATCTTATGGAAAAAATCATGTCACATCTCTTCCTATAAAAGGGTTAGAAACAAACAAAAAGATAAAGAATGATTATACATGTATTCTTTCAATTAAGTTTAAGTAAAAACGTCATCACTTGGATGACGTTTTAATAATCAAATTTATTTTTTTTCTTCATAATGATAAAAACACTTACACAAATAATTGCTGATAAAATAGAACCAAGAGCGGGTGTAAGTCCCATTGGTAGTAATGTTTCAGGGAAAAGTTTAGAAGTAATATAAGCTCCTGGAACTCTTATAAGGGCTATGGAAATTACATTATGAATAAAGGAAATAATGGAATAACCATAAGCTGTAAAGAATCCACTAAAACAAAAATGAATAGAAGCAAAGACACAATCTAAAACATATCCTTTTAAATATTGACTACCATACATAATAACTGCAGCTTCACTTGTAAATAACGAAAGAATTTCCTTGGAAATAAATTGACAAGTAAGCGCAAAGAAAATTCCAAATCCTAAAGCAATAAAGCATCCATAGCGTAAAGTTTGTCTTGCTCTTTGATGTTGTTTTGTTCCAACACATTGTGCACAGATTGCCGAGATGGCAGATAACATACTTGATGGTACTAAGAATAAAAAGCTAATGATTTTTTCTACAACACCAACTGCTGCGGCAATATCAACGCCACGGCTATTAGCAATAATCGTAATAATGATAAATGAAATTTGAATCAAACCATCTTGCATAGAAATAGGAAAACCAATTTTAAAGATATCTTTAATAATCTTTTTATGTAATTTAAAATGGTGTCTATGGATGACAATCAATTTTCTTTTAATAATTGCAAATAAAGCAACAATTACACTAATAAGTTGTGAAATCACTGTCCCCAATGCTGCTCCAATGGCATGCATATTGAAATAACCAATGAAAATAAAATCTAACACGATATTAAAAAAACAAGCAACTGCCACAAAATACATAGGACTTTTAGAATCCCCTAATCCTCTAAAAATAGAACTAATAATATTGTAAGCAGTAATAAAAGGAATACCGATAAAACATATTTTTAAATAAATCGTTGTTTCTTGAATTGCTTCTACAGGTGTAGACATAATAGAAACAATCGGATTAATAAAGAATAATAAAATCAAAGTAACAATCAGAGATAAAATCATAAAGATAATGATTGTATTTCCTACAGTCATCCTTTTTTCTTCTTCTTTTCTTTCACCAACATAACGACCAATCATGACCGTTGAACCCATTGCAATTCCTACAAGCATAACAGTAATCATATGCATGACCTGACTTCCAATAGAAACCCCTGATAAAGAAGCAGCTCCATTGTATTGACCGACAATAAATAAATCAGCCATGCCATAGAATGTTTGTAAGAAATTAGCAAGTAAAAATGGTAATGAGAAAGTAATAATATTTTTTAAGGCACTGCCTTTTGTTAAATCTTTTTGCATAACATCAACTCCTTGCTTTGTATTATATAGGATAAATGTTAAAAGATAAAACGAAAAAAAATGCTTAATCTAGCACTTTTTTTCATGGATATGTTGCAATAATAGATTTAAGTTCTCTGATTTATTTTGTTTTAAATAAACAAGATTTATTTTTTCAAGATCAGCAAAGTATTTACTAATATCCTCTAAATAGAACTGATCTCTGTTTTCTACTTCTTTTGTAGGAAGGATTGAAAAACCTCTAGATAGATTAAGTAAAAGAAGTTGTTTAGGAAATTCTTTAACGTATTCTACTTTATTAAAAGTTGTATGATAAATTTTATAAAGTTCATCTTTACATAATTGATGATAGTTTTGATCTGTTGCTTTTGTAATATAGGGAACAGATTGAATGACCTTTTCTATTGTATGATATTTATGGATCAGTTCTTTTGAACAAACAAGAGAAACGTTTTCTTTAGATAAGGTTGTTGTTTCAATTGGATTGTTTTTGTAGAAAGAGAGCATGCTTGGAGAAATTAACGCATCGAGTTGATGCGCTTTTAGGCCTTCCATCAATTCATTTTCTTCAAGATAAGAATAAGAAATAGAAAGATGTGGGTATTTCTTTTCAAAGCTTTCAAGAATTTCAAAGTCTGTAAAATCTGTTGTTTTCATGCCTATATGTAAAGTATTCGTTTGTTGAATATTTTGACATAAAGTTTGATAAGAAGCATAAATGTTTTTCATTCCTTCATAGAACTGTTTTCCTTGTTTAGTAAGAGTTAATGTTCTATGTTCTCTTATAAATAGCTGTGTTTGGAGTTCTTGTTCTAAGACAGCAATGTATTTAGACATGGTTGTTTGTCCAATATGACAAGCGTTAGCTGCTTGCGTAAAGTTTTTATATTCAACAGCTTTAAAGAAATAATGTATTTTATTTAGATCCATAATATCACCTCTTTCATTATAACAAAAAAAAGGAGCAATGAAGCTCCTTTGCTCAATATTTATTTACGTTTGAATAATGATTTTAAACCACGAGAGATTACTTGAAAGAAACTAAGAGAACGAACCATATTATTTGGATCAACATAATTTCTAATAGCTCTTAATGTCTTTTTATTATCTCTTGTCGAAAAGATAAAGTTTCCGTTGTTTTTCGTAACAACTGCAAAACGAGGAATCCATTTTCCTTTAAACATGACACTTGCCATGATTTCTGTTACTTCAGACCAAGGAATTTGAATATAATCATTGACGTTTTTATCATTGTAATATTCAAAAGCTTCATCCCCGACTAACACTTTACCATAGTTTGCCATTCCTAAATAAGACGTAGCATTAATTGTTAAATCGACTTTTTTATTTAATGATTGTACCATATATTCCCTCCATAAATATTGAACTTTTTAAATTACATAATTCCAGCTAAACGAGCTAAGATACCAACGATAAATAATGCAACGATAATAACGATTGGTGAAACTTTTTTCTTTAATAACCAGCAGCAAAGTAATGTAAGTAATAATGCTGCAAGACCAGGAATTAATTGATCTAAGTTTTGTTGTAAAGTAGTAACTTTAATTTTATCTAATCCAGTAGCTCCAAGGGAAGCATATTGAGATAAAGCTGATTTAATACCTTCAGCCCCACCTTTGATTTGACTCCAATCAATATAAGCACCTTCAGATTGAGTAACTCTAGAAACAACAGGAGTAAATGAAATACTTACCCAACGTTGAACTAAAGAACCGATAATGAACATACCTAAAATAGAAGCACCTTGAGTAATTTTACCTAATAAACCACCAGATAAATCTTTTGCGATAGAAGTACCAACTTTATATCCAAATTCTTGAGTATACCAAATAAATGCCATACGGATAATATTCCAAGCAAAGAAGAATAATAATGGACCAACAATACTTCCACCTAAAGCAAGAGAAGCACCTAAAGCACCTAAGATTGGTCTTAAAGTGAACCAGAATACTGGATCTCCAACCCCTGCAAGAGGTCCCATCATACCAACTTTAACCCCTTGAATAGCTTGATTATTGATTTCAGCACCATTAGCTCTTTCTTCTTCTAAGGCTAATGTAACACCCATAACTGGGGCTGAAACATAAGGATGTGTATTATAGAATTCTAGATGTCTTTTTAAAGCATCTGCTCTATCTTGTGGATCTTTGTATAATTTTTTGATAGCTGGGATAATTGAATAACACCAACCACCATTTTGCATACGTTCATAGTTCCATGATCCTTGAAGGAACTGATGACGCCAAGCAACTGATAAACGATCTTTTTTAGTTAATTGAATTTTTTCTGCCATATTTCTTTCCTCCTTCAAGATTAATAGTCATTTAAAATATCACCTAATGGATCACCAGAACCAGTAGAACCACCATTACCAGAACCACCGTTTTCTTTTAATCCTAAGTAAATTAAAGCAATAGCAACACCTAAAGCACCTAAAGCGATTAATGTTAATTCGCTTAATGCAGCTAATACGAAACCGATAGCAAAGAATGGCCAAGTTTCTTTAGTTGACATCATATTAATAACCATTGCATAACCTACAGCGGCAACCATTCCACCACCAACAGTCATACCACCTGATAACCAAGCAGGCATTTGATTTAAAACACTAGTTACTGCTTCAGCAGGAACGATACATAGTGCAGCAGCAGGAACTGCGATTCTGACACCTTGTAATAAGATACCTAAAATTTGATAGATTTCAATTTTACGGTAATCACCTTTTTCAGCAGCACCATCCATTAAGTGAACTAATGGGATAGCGATTGTACGACAGATCATAGTTAAGAATAAACCAGCTACTGATAAAGGAATTGCAACAGCAATTGAAGTAGAGATAGCTGTTTGTGTATTAACAGTACCACCATTTAAACCTAAAACCATGATAATTGCAGAAGCAACAGAAGCTAAAGCAGCATCTGGAGCAACAGCAGCACCAACGTTTGCCCATCCTAAGGCAATCATTTGTAGAGAACCACCTAAGACAATACCTTCACTTAGATGTCCTGAAACTAAACCAATTAAAGTACACGCTACTAGTGGTTGATGGAATTGGAATTCATCTAAAATCCCTTCCATACCTGCTAATAATGCTACTAAAATAATTAACATAATAGTAATTGCAGACATTAAATTTTCCCCCTATTTCATATTTTGAAGTTCAGTCTTTGCTTTTTTAAGAAGACTGTCCATATTTTCTTTAGAATCAGCAGGTACTTTACGAACATCGAAAGTAACACCCATTTCTTTTAATTTTTCTAAAGTTTCAACATCTTTTTGATCCATAGCAATGGCTTTATTAACAACTACTTTACCAACTGAGTGAGCCATAGAACCAATATTTAATTCTTTAATATCAACGCCACCTTCAATAGCTCTTAAAGCATCTTGAGGAGTTTCAAATAACAATAAAGCTTTAGTAGCACCAAAACGAGGATCTTTAGCGACTTCAATCATCTTTTTGACTGGTACAACGTTTGCTTTAACACCTGGTGGTGCAGCTTGTTCAATCATTTGTTTACGTAATGCATCTTGAGATACTGCATCAGATACAACAATGATACGAGTTGGTTGAGTTGATTTTGTCCAAGTAGTAGCTACTTGACCATGTAATAAACGTGTATCAACACGAGCTAAGACATATTTAATATGTCCATCTCCAAGAACAGTTCCTTCAGGAATAGCCCCAGCAGGTGCTGGTTTTTCAGCTTTTACTGCTTCTTCCTTTTTAGGTTCTAATTCTTCTGGACGAATGTTAACTCCGTCTCTAGCAACTTCACAGATATGAGTTGCGATTTCATGTGCGCTGTCAGTAGACATACGCATTGCATATGCTTCAATAAGCATTGGTAAATTTAACCCAGTAACGATTGCCCAATGATCTTCATGACCGTTAAGTAATAAGTTTGCTTGATTGAAAGGAGTACCACTCCATAAATCAACTAAGAAAAGAACTTCGTCTTGATTTTCAAAAGTGGAAATAGCTTCTTCCATTTTTGCTCTTAAATCATCAGGACCTTCACTTGGTTGTAAAGTCACAGCTTTTACATCTTTTTGTTCACCGAAAATCATAGAACCAGATTGTAAAATTCCATTAGCGAATTCACCATGACTTGCAAGAATAATTCCTACCATATTTTTCCTCCCTCTCTTTAATTAACATTGAATAACAAAAAAAGTAGGCCAACTATTTAAAAGAAGATACAATAAAGCTATTGCTCTTTTTTAAAATAGTTAATGCCTACTTAAAGTTACACACTATTGAATATTCAATTTAATTACAGTGGTATACTAACACCAAAAAATGTAAGCGTCAATCATTTTTTTGCATTTTTATGTTCTTTCATTATTTTTTATCATACAAAAAATAATGAAAAGAATAAAATATAATATAAAACAATCACAATTTATCAATAAATAAAAAAAGGAGTGACCCCTAATTTTGAAATGCACTTGATAAAATTCTTTCCAAATGTAAAGCAAGATAACCAACTTCTGATTCTGGTAATTCTTTATGAAGTACCTTTGATAAATTATCACACATTCTTATTGCTTGTTCATAAGCAAAAGGAAATTTATTTTTTGTAAATTCACTAATATCCATTTGTAATTGTTCATTAGTATTTAAACGAATGATTAGGAATTTAATATGATTCATTAAACGAGCATAAGAAATAGATTCAATATCAATTTTTACATTTAAATCCGTTTGTAATTTAATAATACTTTCATGAACAATACGAGCAGCTTCCATGGATTCTCCTACTTTATTAGAAGAAATTGCCGAGTGAATATGTAAAGTAATGAAACTTACTTCATCATTGTTGATTTCTTTATTAATAAAAGATTTAATTATTTCTTTTGATTTTAAAGCAACTTCATATTCATCAGGGAAAAGAAGTCGTATATCATAAGTAAATGGATTACTAGGCATGATATTTTCATCCATACGTTTGATTGTAAAATGAATATGATCAGCAAGTGGAATAAGAATATCATGATTTACTTTTTGAAATTTATTAGTTGCTTCTTTGATGATTTCAGCCGCAATTTCTAAATAAACTGGATTAATATAATCAATAACTTTCTTTAACTTATCTTTGGCTTGATAGTTTTTTTGCATCATATATTTTTTAGCTTGAGGTGGAATTTCAAAATGATCATTTACTTTTTTACCAAAACCAATTCCTTTAGCCAAAATAATAATTTCATTATTACCTTCTTTAGCAAGAATGGTATTATTATTTAATATTTTTAAGACTTGATACATTTTGTTCACCTACTCTCTTATTTTTAAAACTGTTTCGCCACTTTTTTTATTTCCATAAATCTTTTCAAGAGACCCTTGTCCTTTGGTTACGATCATTAAAAGACAATCATCTACCGCATTTTCTTTAATATAATGCAAATCTGCATTCCATAAAAGATCTCCTTTTTTGACCCTTTGGTTTATTTTAACAAGAAGTTCAAACCCTTGTCCATTTAATTTTACGGTATTAATACCAAAATGAATCAATAATTCCATTCCATTATCCAATTCTATACCAATAGCATGTTTTGTAGGATAAAGCATGGAAATCGTTCCATCACAAGGAGAAACCACTACACCATGAAGAGGGCGAATCATTAAACCATCCCCTAGAAGTTTATGGGCAAAGATATCATCACTACAATCTTCAATTGGTAAAACTTCGCCATCAACAATATTCCCAATTTCTAAATCTGTTGTATGATAAACAATTGTTTTTTCTTCATCATAAGCTTCAGGGACGTTTTCAAGATAATCATCAATCTTTGTTTTTAAAGAAGAAGCTTTAGGACCAAAAATAATTTGAATTGCATTTCCTTGTAATAATACAGCTGCAGCCCCTGCTTGTTTTAAAGAAGCTTCACTTACTAATTCAGGTTCTTGTAAGGTTGCACGTAATCGTGTAATACAACAATCTAGATCTGTAAAGTTATGGCGACCACCTAATCCTTTAAGAATCATTTGAACTTGAGGATCAATTAAGGATTGATCAAAAGAATAATCCATTTTCTTTTTATTAAAAATCGTTAATTTATTATCATCTTCTCTTCCTGGAGTTTTTAAATCAAATTTCTTAATTAAAAAACGGAATGAAAAATAATATAGGAAGAAATAAATAAGCCCAAAGATTACAATAAAAATCCAATGAGTTTTACTATTGCCTTGTAATACCCCAAAAACAAGAAAATCAATCAAACCACAAGAAAAAGTAAAGCCAATTGTCACTCTTAAAACTTGTGCTAAAACAAAAGCCGTACCCGCTAAAAAGACATCCACTACAAATAACATAGGTGCTACAAAGATAAAGGTGAATTCAATCGGTTCAGTAATTCCAGTCAATATACTGGTAAGAGCCGCTGATAAAAAGAGACTTCTTACAACTTTTTTTGATTCATCTTTAGCACATTGATACATCGCTAAAGCAGCACCTGGTAAACCGAAAATCATAATCATAAATTCACCAGAGAAATATTTTGTTGCTTCAACACTGAAATGTTTTAGGTTTGGATCAGCTAATTGAGCAAAGAAAATATTTTGAGCACCATGAACTAAGACCCCATTAACTTCCATTGATCCCCCAATAGCTGTTTGATAAAAAGGCGTATAGAAAACATGGTGCAAACCAAAAGGAACAAGAGCTCGTTTAACAATTCCATAAACGAAAGTACCTCCATAACCACTACTGGCAATCAATTGTCCAATCTTAAAGATACTTGATTGAATACTAGGCCAAATATAAAACATTAAAAAACCAATAAAAATATAAACAATTGTTGAAATAATTGGGACAAATCTTTCCCCTTCAAAGAAAGATAAAAAATTAGGTAATTGAATTTGATAGAAATGGTTATGTAAATAACTTACACCTAAACCAACAATAATCCCACCAAAGACTCCCATTTGTAGTGACATTTGTCCATATACATTTATCAATGTTCCATCTACGGCATCAACTAAAACTTTATTACCATTAATAACACCATTAAAAGTAAGTAAACTATGAATTGTTGAATGCATCACAAAAAAAGCAATAATCGAAGATAAAACAGCGACTTCTTTTGATTTCTTAGCCATTCCTGAAGCAACAGAAGCGGCAAAAATTAACGGTAGATTATCAAAAATAGTTTGTCCAACAGCCATTAATAACGTTAATATTTGATTTAAAATTGTTCCATATCCCAAAATACTTTCCATACCAAGTGAAGCAATCGTTGCTTCATTTGTAAGTGAACTTCCAATTCCTAAAAACATCCCTGCAATTGGAAGAACAGCAATAGGTAACATAAAACTACGTCCTATTCTTTGTAAAACACCAAAGACTTTTTTTCTCATATATTTCCTTTCCCATGGTTTCTTTGAAGAAACTATATCACTTCAAAGTGCGTACTTATATAAATATCAGTAAAAGTATATACTTTTTTTATACAAAATGATAGGAGAAAAAAGATGATTGCAGTGGATTTATTGAGTGAAATTTTTATTTTAATTGTATTAGGAATTTATTTGAAAAGGAATAACGTTATTGATGGACATACAGTGGATCAATTAACTGATTTAATTGTAAAAATTATTATACCATGTGGAATCATTTCAACATTTGAAATGAAGATTACTCATAAAATATTAGTGACCGCAGGAATGGTTTTAATTATTTCTATAGGAATTCAGGTTATATATTTTATTTTAAACTCTTTTTTTTATACAAAAAATGGGATAAAGATGAACAAATAATTGTGAAATATGGGACCATGGTTAGTAATGCAAATTTTATAGGAATGCTTTATGCATCTTTGTTTGTCCCTCCGCAAAGAATACTTATGTGGTCATATGGGATCTCACTATATAGTCAAAATAAGCAAGAAAAATCTTTAAAAAAAATCGTATTACACCCTTGTGTTATCTCTATATTCATTGGAATTATTGTGATGATTGCTTATAATTTACATATTTATCTTCCAACAGGCATTAGTAAAACTATAAAAATGATAGGTTCTTGTTCAACACCATTATGTCTCATTGTAGTTGGGACATTTGCAAGTAATCTAAGATTTAGAGAATTGATCAATAAACATGTTATTTTATTTAGTATTTATCGTTTAATCATGATTCCTTGTATTATTTTGATTCTATTCTTGATATTTCCAGTAAATAGACTATGTAGAAATGTATGTGTTTTATTAACTGCTATTCCAGCTGCAACAGCGACAGTGCTTTTGGCTAAACAATATAGTGTCAATGCTCTATTTGCAACGAAGGTGTTAGTTTTATCATCATTATTATCCATTTTAACAATCCCGTTTGTCACGTATCTTTTAGAAATAGTATAATAAGTATAAAAATATTAAGGAGAAAATTATGGAAAAAATCAAACAACTCGTTTATAACTATGCACATGCTGTGCATTCACAAAATGAAAAAGAATTTAAAGTTTTATGGTCTTCAAAAGAAAATATGTTGATTTCCATTACGGATCAATTCACTGGAACGGATGCTATCTATCAAGATTTTTTAATTGGTGGTATCCAAAAATGTTATGAATCTATTGATTTAGTGGTTGAAAATATTGATATTCGAATGATTGATGATAATAAAGCAATTGTAGTATTTAAATATCATACAGAATGTATTTGTAGAGAAACACATGAACCTTATGGTATCCAAGGTTTAGAAACACAAATCGTCATTAAAGAAAACAATCAATGGAAATTAATGCATATTCATTATTCAAAATAATAAGCTAACGATTTGTTAGCTTATTTAAATATCTTTTAATTTTCAGTGTTTTATTTGACTTGGTGAATTTACAATCAGCGATAATAATTTTATCTTCATCAATCATATAGCCAAATTCTATATTTTTTATGAAGAAATGACGAATAGAATCATCATTTGCAATTCTTGGATACATTTTAGGAAAATTCTTTAAAGAAGAAATTATTTCTTTTATTTCTTTAGAGATAGATATTTTATTTTCTTTTAAAAATAAGAAAACACTTTGATCAACTAAGACTTTCAAGTTATAAGCCTTCTTTTTCTAATAATTCAAGAAACTCATCTTCGTTATAAGCTTTAGATTTTCCTTCCTTTACAAGTGAAGCTTTATATTTTACCTTATTTTCATATTGAATACTTTCTTTTTCAACCTCTTGATTATAAATATCAATCATTAATTTTAATGTCTTTGTTGGAATAAGTGATACTCCATCTAAACTAGGAAAATCATTAATATTCATTTTATTCATATTCAAGCTCCTCCTTTATTTAGATTATTCTACCATATTTTTAATTAGTATTCATTAGATAATAATATTTAGATGAATTTTTATTGGCATTTATTATTGATTTTTTATATTATGAAATTTTTTCTAAAAGTTACTTGTTCTAAAATTAAAAACAGCACATTTTGTGCTGTCTTGTATTTATTTAATTGGTGTTAATGTTCCACCATTAGATAAGGTAATAGTTTGTCCATTTAACCAACTATTGGCAGAAGCATCATAATAAATTGTATAACCATTATCTTCAATTAAAGATAAATCATTGTTTTCTAAAGTTAAAGTAGTAACATAACTATCTCCAGTAACGACCCATTTAGAAGAACTATATAAAGATAAGTTAACTTCTTTAGCGTTGTTTTCACTATTGATTGTACTTGTAAGAGTTGAGCTTTTTAAAATAAATGAAGCGGTAGAAATATTATCGACACTGATATTTCCATTTAATATTTGATTTGTCGCATTAAATGTTAAGTTTCCACCATTACTTCCTTGACTACCCCATTCACCATCATTTCCAGAAACAGTAACTAATTGATTACTTCCATAATTTAATTTTGTATTTTCTAGGTTAATCACTGCATCTGTATTCGTAATGAAAAACATAGGCGATGTTTCATAAACTTTTGATTTTTTTGAAATGGTAAGTGTTGAATCAGTTGCACTGAATGTTCCCGTTCCTTCGCTAGCATCTCCAGACATACTTTGATAAATCATGACACCACAATTATCAATACCATCATCTACACGGCCTACACCATAACTTGTAAGTTTTGTGTTATTTAAAGTAATACTGTTTTTACCTTCAATAACTGCACATGAAGAATCAGTTGCCGTTCCTTTAGAATCAGAAACAGAAATTGTACCTGTTGAATAAACACAAGGTGAACCTTTTCCATTTGTATTTAAAGTTGAATTTTTAACAGTAACTGTTCCTTCACCACGATCAGTAGCAACAGCAGCACAGTGTTGACCGCTTGTGGTAATAGTTACTATATTAGCGTTAATGGTTCCACCATAAGTCGCATCTAAACCACGAGATGAATCTTCAGTTGTAGTAATTTTTGTATTACTTACATTGATTATTGCATTTTCTCCGGTAGAGAAAATAGCGTTAGCACCTGTGGCATTTGTTTCAATTGTTGTATCTTTGATCGTTGCTTCACTTCCTTTTTGAACAAGGACAGCAGCATTTAAACCATAAAATTCACTGTTTTCAGTATTTGAAGAATCACCTGATTTAGAAATTGTTAAACCTGTTGCATTCAATGAACCGCCATCGTTTACAACAATGGCGGATTCATCTGAAGAAGTGGTTGATAATGTTTTATTTGATAATTCTTGACTATCAGAAACATCAACAACACCTTCAGTTGTTATTTGTGATGTATTGTTTGAAGATGAAGCGTTATTAAATAACAAAGCATTACTTGATAATACAAGAGCACATACAAGTAAGATTGTTCCTACAACATTGACAACAGCATAGATAGCTGTAGGTTTAGCTCCATAGAATGTTTCAGCAAGTGTCTTGCTTCCAAATTTACTCATAATTAAATAAGTAACAGCAAACATAAAGACTAAAACACTCACACTAATAATCACGATTTGTAATGCTGATAAAGATAGATTTGATGAAGTATTTTGATTCATTTGACTTGGTTGATTACTGTTTTGTTCATTTTGACCAGGCATACCTTGTTGAGTACCGTTTGAATTTTGATCACTTTGTCCTGGCATACCACTAGGTGCTTGTCCATTTTGAGTTGTAGCTTGTGAATTTGATTGATCATTTGTACTTTGGTTACTATTTTCAGATGAATCTTGTTGATTAGATTCATTATTTTGTTGAGAATTATTTTGATTACTGTCTTGTGAACTGTTATCTCTTTGACTAGGCATTGCAGGAGGTGTTCCTCCTGTTTGTTGCATCATAGAAAATGTATTATGATTTTTAGCATAATACAGAGTTCCTGAAATAGAACCTAAGGAAACAATAATACAAATTACACTGATTATAACGGATAATTTCTTTTTCATGTCTATCTCCTCCTGACACCTATATAGTACCCATTCTTTAACATATGGAAGTGTGAACAGTGTGTAAAAATATGGTAAACGCATATACAATTTTGGGATATGAAAAAGATAGAGTTAAGCGCTTACATGTGTTACTATATACCTAGGAGGATTTTTTATGGGAAAATTGGATAATAAAGTGGCAATTATTACAGGAGGAAATGCTGGCGTAGGTAAAGAAATCGCTAAATTGTTTGCAAGTGAAGGAGCAAAAGTTGTTATTTCAGCAAGACGTCAACAAGTCTTGGAAGAAGCAGCAAAAGAAATTGAAGCAGCAGGAGGAACTGTTTTATGTGTTCCTACTGATATTTCTAAAGTGGATGATGTTAAAAACTTAGTAAGTAAAACAGTTGAAACTTTTGGTCAATTAGATATTTTAATTAATAATGCAGGTGTTTTAGATAAAGGATTAAATGCGATTGATCAAATTGATTATGATGATTTAAATAGAGTTATTGATATTAATCAAAAAGGAACAATGTATTGTATGTCAGAAGCTTTAAAAGTGATGAAAAGTGGAGCTTCTATCGTTAATATCTCAAGTGTTGCTGGACAATATGGTGCTGGTGGTGCTGTTTATGTATCTACTAAAGCAGCAATTATTGGGGTAACAAAACATGCAGCAATGCGTTTTGCTAAAGAAAAAATTAGATGTAATGTTATCTGTCCAGGAAGTATTACAACAGATATGGCAGCAGGATTAACACCTGATACAATGGATATGAAAATGATGGGTGCTATGTCAGCTCATAGTGATTTAACACTTCAACCTTGTAGTCCTTTAGATGTTGCAAAAGTAGCACTTTTCTTAGCAAGTGATGATGCAGCACCACTTACAGGACAAGTTGTTGTAAGTGATTATGGAGTAGATTTATAATATGTGAAACCGCACAATGTGCGGTTTTTAATTGATTTGTTTTTTAATCATTGTATGAATGTTCTCCTCATGTCTAAAGACAGGGGATTATTGTTACCTGCCAACATTGTTGGCAGACCAGTTCATTTCTGATAGGTTGTAGTGCAAGATAGGGGTATGCCATTACCCTTCCTAGAGCAGAATACAAGTTAGTGTATCTACAATTAATTTCATAGTAGCAACATTACTTACCTTTTGATCATTAAATACGACTTCTTTATCCGCTGCATTTTTCATGATTAATTGTAATTCTAACTTCTTTTTTCCTTATCTTCTATCAATTCAATATGCCCTTTTCCCATAATATTTTGATATTTCATAGAATATTGACAAGATGTTCTTCTTTCAACAAAATATATTAAATCGAGTTTCTTTCCTACTTTTGCAACATGAATGTTTATTATTATAAGTATAACAATAATTTAAATGAACAAAACACTGCCTTGATCTATAAAACATAAACGGCAACATTAATTATTTTCAATGATTTCTTTTATTTGAATCTGTAATTTCTCGTTCTGTTCGTCGCATAACTATGCTCCAAAATGATCTTTTTTAAAATGTTTATAATAAATAATAAAGAGAAAGGAAGTTGTAAACCAAGTGATTGGATAAGAAATAACAACACCTTTTAATGTTGGATAATGAGGAGAAATAAAGGTTACCCAAGCAACACGCAAAACACAAATACCAATACAGACAAGAAGCATTGGTTTAAAAGATTCCCCACAACCTCTCATTGTTCCAGAAAAAATTTCTACACAACAGTAAGAAAAATAGAAAGGCATTAAAAAGAGTATTAAACTTCGACATTGATTAATGATGGCTGGATCAGATGAAAAGAGTTTTGTAATATAACTTCCCCCAAAGCATAAGATCACACTTAAAGAAACTGCCATTGTTAAGGCAATCGCTAAAGCTGTTTTCGCTCCTTTTTGAATACGATCATAAAGATGAGCACCATAGTTTTGTCCTACAAAAGTTGTAATTGCGGCACCAATGGCTGCCATAGCCATCCAAAATAGAGCATCAATCTTTACATAGACTGACCATGAAGCAATGGTTTGAGTTCCAAAGGCATTAATATGTGTTTGTAAGACGATATTAGCGATACTATACATTGTTGATTGAATTCCAGCAGGAGCACCAATTTTAACAATTTTCTTTAATACATGTAAATGAAATTTAATTTTTGATAATGTAAGTTGATAAACATCTTTAGAAAACATTAGTTGAATTGTGACTAAAATAGCACATACTGTTTGAGCAATAAAAGTCGCAATTGCTGCCCCAGCAATACCTTTATGTAAAATAACAACTAAAACAAAATCAAAAACAACATTAACAATACTACAAATAATTAAATAATAAAGTGGTCTTTTACTATCTCCTACAGCTCTTAAAATTCCTGAACCAATATTATAAATAGCTCCAGGAATCATCCCTAAAAAGTAAAGTCTCATATAAAGACTGGCATCATTTAAAATATCATGAGGAACACCTATTGCATCTAAACATTGATAAGAAAAGAATAAACCAAAAAGCATCATGATAATTCCACTAACAATAGCAAGCATATATGAAGTATGGACTGCTTGATGTATCTTATCTTTATTATGAGCTCCATAATATTGAGCAATAACAACAGAAGCTCCAGTTGATAAACCAACATAGAAGTTAACAACTAAGTTTGTCAAATTCCCTGTTGAACCAACAGCAGCAAGAGCATTTGTCCCACAAGCTTGACCAACAATAATGGTATCAACGGTATTATATAGTTGTTGAAAAAAGCTCCCAATTAATATTGGAAAAAAGAAAAAAAGTAATTGTTTCCAAATAACTCCCTTAGTAAAATCTTGTGTTTTATTCATAGATTCCCCTCCTATAATAAAAAACACCCAAAGGTGCATCACTTGGAATAATGGTATCACATAATTTTTGACAAAACAACCAAAGAAGAAACATCAAAAAGTAAAATAAAGTTCATATTTCTTCTTTATGATAATACACGAAAGGAGGAACAAGAACTTACTTAAACAAAACTTAATTATAAACTTCCCTTTTTAAAAAAGATAATAATAGATAAAAAACAGATTCTCCCCCTCCCTTTTGAATCTGTTTTTTTGTGCAGAATATATAAACAACATTCATTGATTATGGTACAATAAATAAAAGAACATTTTGAATATAAAAGTAAATTAAAATGAAATAATTTTTGTATGAATAAAGTTTTAAAAAGATACAAAAATCGCAAATTCTAATGACTATAATAGGAGATGTTAATAAGAAAAAATGATGAAGTTAGAGTTTTAAACATGATATTATTTTAAAGATGGGAGAAGAAAGTATGAGTAAAAAAACAGTTCAAAAAAGTAAGAAAAGAACAACAAGAGCCAATAAAAAAAGAACAACGGGTGTAAAGGCCAATACGGTTGTTAAATCGGCACCAGTTACCAGTGAAAAGGTAACTGAAGTCAAACCAGTAGAAGTACCAAAAAAAGTTGATACTGTTGAATCAACACCAAAGACAACTGTTCAACCAAAAGAAACAAGTGAAAAAGTTGTTGCTGCTGAATCAGCACCAGCTGTAAAAACAGCGCCTGCTAAGAAAGCGACTACTAAAAAGGCTACAGCTGCTAAATCAACAACAGCTACAAGTAAAAAGACAGCTACTGCAAAATCAGAAACCACAACTGAAAAAGTTGCTGCCAAAACAACATCAACAAAAAAAACAGCTTCTACTAAGAAAGCAACTACTAACAAGACAACAACTGCTAAATCAACAACAGCTACAAGCAAAAAAACAACTACTGCTAAACCAAAATCTATAAAAAGTGAAACACCTGTTGAGGCTAAACCAACAGAAGTTATTCAAGAAGTTCCTGTTGAAAAATCACAACCAATTGATTTAGGACCTCGTAGAAGTGTTGCTTTTATTGGTTCAGAATGTTATCCATTTGTAAAAACGGGTGGATTAGGGGATGTTATGTCAGCTCTTCCAAAGAGTTTAGCTAAATTAAATATGGATGTTAAAGTTATTATTCCTAGATATAAATGTATTCCTCAAAAGTTCCAAGAAAAGATGGAATATAAGGGATCATTTTATATGGATCTATGTGCAGATGGAAAACAATATTATGTAGGTATTATGGAATATCAAGAAGATGGTGTTGTTTATGATTTTATCGATAATGATGAATTCTTCTCATGGGGAAATCCATATACGAATCTTATTGATGATATTCCTAAGTTCTGTTATTTTAGTAAAGCAGCTCTTGCGGCACTTAATTATTTAAATTGGACACCAGATATTGTACATTGTCATGATTGGCAAGCAGCTTTAGTTCCTCTTTATTTAAGAACAAGCTTTAAAGATACAAATGTAGGACGTGCAGGTGCTGTTCTTACAATTCATAACTTAAGATTCCAAGGTATCTATGATCGAAAAACAATTCAATATTGGTCAGATCTTCCTGATTATGTCTTCAATAAAGATTGTATGACACAAAATTGGTTAGATGCGAATATGTTAAAAGGTGGTATCACTTATTGTAATAAATTAACAACAGTAAGTAATACGTATGCTGGAGAAATTCAAACAGAAGAGTATGGTGAAGGTCTTGAAGAACATTTAAGATATCATAGTAGTAAGATTTTAGGAATTGTTAATGGTATTGACACAGATATTTGGAATCCAGCAACAGATAAACTTTTAGCTGCTCAATATGATAGCCAATCTGTTATCAAGAATAAAAAAGCGAATAAAAAAGCACTTCAAGAATCCTTAGGATTAGAAGTTGATGATCATAAAATTGTTATTGGACTTATTTCGCGTCTTACAAATCAAAAAGGCCTTGATCTTGTTAATGATGTTATTCCAAGTATTATGGATGAACATACACAAGTTGTTGTTTTAGGTACAGGGGATGCGATGTATGAAGATGCTTTCCGTTATTATGAAAATAAATATAAAGGAAACTTCTGTGCATATATTGCCTACAATGAAAATGTCGCTCACAATATTTATGCAGGATGCGATGCTTTATTAGTACCATCAAGATTTGAACCTTGTGGACTTACACAACTTATTAGTATGAGATATGGTTCTATCCCAATTGTAAGAGAAACAGGTGGACTTAAAGATACTGTTCAACCTTATAATCTATTTGATAATACAGGTAATGGCTTTACCTTTGATCGTTATGAAAGTGGACTTCTTTATGATGCAATTAATCGTGCTAAAACACTTTATTTTGAAAATAGAAAATCTTGGGATGAAATGGTTGTTCGCGATATGA
Organism: Faecalibacillus sp. H12; assembly: GCF_013361255.1. Taxonomy (NCBI): domain Bacteria; kingdom Bacillati; phylum Bacillota; class Erysipelotrichia; order Erysipelotrichales; family Coprobacillaceae; genus Faecalibacillus; species Faecalibacillus sp. H12. The sequence continues at coordinate 107,900 of NZ_JABWDK010000003.1, forward strand.
ATAAAGATGTTTCTTGGCAACAAAGCGCAAAACAATACAAAGATATGTATGTAGAATTAACACCAAAATATTAAAGCAATTTAAAAATGCAATATTATTTAACGTTGCATTTTTTTATCCCATAATTTTTGACAAAACAAACAAGAAAGAAACATGAAAAAGTTAAATAAAGTTCATAAAACTTATCTATGATAATACCCGAAAGGAGGAACAAGAACTTACTTAAACTCAAAACTTAATTATCAATTTCCCTTTTTAAAAAATAATAATAGATAATAGTAATAAGCAGATCTTTTCCCTTCCCTTGGATCTGTTTTTTTGTTGTAACAATAAAAATTGCATTGTAACAATCTAATTGTTACAATGCAAAAACTGATGTTACAATATTAAAATACCAATAAAATCAAATGATACACAACAAAAGAGGCAAGCCAGGCGATAAGGCATTGTCCAAAGACAACAATCAATGCCCATTTACCATTAAGTTCTCTTTTGATTGCAGCAATCGCTGCAATACAAGGTGTATAAAGTAAACAGAAAATAAGTAAAGATAAAGCAGCTGGTGTTGTAAGTGACATCAACAATGATTGGGTTGAACCATAAAGAATAGATAATGTCGAAACAACACTTTCCTTTGCCATAAATCCTGAAATAAGGGCTGTTGAAATGCGCCAGTCACCAAATCCTAATGGATTAAAGATTGGAGCAATATATCCTGCAAGAATAGCAAGAATACTATCTTTAGATTCAGTTACAATATTAAATCTTAAATCAAATGTTTGTAAGAACCAAATAACGATGGTTGCGACAAAGATGACAGTAAAAGCGCGTTGTAAGAAATCTTTAGCTTTTTCCCATAATAATTGACAGACGTTTTTAGCACCTGGCATACGGTAGTTTGGAAGTTCCATGACAAAAGGAACAGGTTCACCTTTAAAAAGGGATCCTTTTAAAATAAAAGCAAAGATAATACCTGTTAAAATACCAAAAACATATAAGAAAATCATTACCAAAGCACCTTTGCCTGGAAAAAAGACGGAGGTAAAGAAAGCATAAATTGGTAGTTTTGCTGAACATGACATAAATGGTGTAAGAATAATTGTCATTTGTCGATCTCTTCTTGATGAAAGAGTTCGACTAGCCATAACGCCAGGAACAGTACAACCAAAGCCAATCAACATTGGAACAATACTTCTTCCTGAAAGACCAATTTTTCTAAGGAGTTTATCCATAATAAAAGCAACACGAGCCATATAACCACTATCTTCTAAAATAGATAAGAAGAAAAATAAAGTAACAATAATTGGTAAGAAGCTTAAAACAGTTCCTACCCCATTAAAAATCCCATCAATAATCAAAGAATGTAAAGCTACATTGATTTGTGCTTGGGTTAGAAGAGTATCAACATAATTTGTTACAATAGATACACCATTTTCCAGGATACCTTGTAAAAAAGAACCAATAACATTAAAGGTCAAAAAGAAAACGATACCCATAATTCCAATAAATGCGGGAATACCTGTATATTTTCCAGTTAAAAATTGATCAATTTTCTGACTTCTTAATCTTTCTTTACTTTCATGAGGTTTCTTCACAGTTTGTCTACAAATATTAATGATTGAATGAAAACGATCACTGGCAATAGCAGCTGAACAATCAAAACTACTTTCTTCTTCAAGCTGTTTACGAATGTGTTCTAAAATTTCCTTTTCATTTTGACTCAAATCAAGTTGTTCTAATAAAAGAGAATCATTTTCTGCAAGTTTACTTGCTGCAAAACGTAAAGGAATTCTTGCTTTTTTTGCATGATCTTCAATAAGATGTTCAATTGCATTAATACAACGATCAAGAGCTTGATTATCAAAATGTTGTAAAAATTGAGGTTTTTCTTGATAATAAGCAACATGTAAAACATGACTGACTAATTCATCAATACCTTCTCCTTTAGCGGCTGAAATAGGAACGACAGGAACTCCTAAATGTGCTTCTAATTCATTAATAAGAACGGTTCCCCCATTTCCTGACATTTCATCCATCATATTTAAAGCAACAACCATAGGCATATTGAGTTCTAATAGTTGCATTGTTAAATAAAGATTTCTTTCAATATTTGTTGCATCAACAATATTAATGATTGCTTTTGGTTTTTCTTTTAATAAGAAATTTCTAGTCACGATTTCTTCACTACTATAAGGTGACATTGAATAAATTCCTGGTAGATCCGTTATAAGGGTATTTTTGTAGCCTTTAATCACACCATCTTTACGATCAACAGTGACTCCTGGAAAATTACCAACATGTTGATTAGAACCAGTTAGTTGATTAAATAAAGTTGTTTTACCACAGTTTTGATTACCAACTAAGGCAAAAGTAAGTAGATCACTTTCATGATAGATTTGATGATTATTGATTTTATCGTAACTTGATTCACCATACCCTGGATGGTTTTTATTTTTAAGAATAATGTTTTTATTTTTTAACTCTTCTTTTTTAGTAATTTCTTTAACTTCTATTTTTTGAGCATCTTCTTTCCTTAAAGTAAGCTCATAATCATGTATTTTAATTTCAATGGGATCCCCCATTGGTGCATATTTTACCACAGTTACTTCTACACCTTGGATAAGTCCCATATCTAAAAAGTGTTGTCTTAATGCTCCTGTTCCTCCTACAGAGATAATTACAGCACTTTTTCCTATAGCCAAATTATCTAATTTCATATTTTATCCCTTCTCTTTCTTTATAAGGGTAACTTTAAATAATAAGAAAAGCAATAAAATATATAATGTATCCCCCTTTTTTTTACATAATTATTCCATTTTATAGATTTACTTTTTCTTTATATTGAAGATGGAGGTAGAAAGTATGATAAAAAACGCACTTTTAAGTTTAAAGAAAAACATAGGAAAAACGATTTTATTATTTGTAATAATTGTCGTTATTACCAATCTCGTCATTGCTGGTTTATCCATTCAATCAGCAACACAAAAATCAATGGATCAAATTCGTAGTAGTTTAGGAAATGATGTAACTCTTTCTGTTGATTTTAGAAACATGATGAAAAATAGAGAACCAGGTGCAGCCGTAAGTAATGAGACATCATTAACAACAACCATGGCAGATAGTTTAAAAAATTTAAAGTATGTAGAAAGTTATAATTATCAAATATCTACATCAGCTGATAGTGATTCTATTTCAGCAGTAGAAAATAAATCGGATAATAGTAATAATCAGCAAGATACAAATAAGCCAAATGATCAACCAGAACAAGCTTCAAATCAAGGTGATTTTACGATCAGTGCTAATACTACAATGGAATATTTAGATTCATTTACAAACAGTAATTATACCTTAACAGATGGTCGTTTGCTTACAAGTGATGATGCAAATACAAATAACTGTGTCATTGAAACCAATCTTGCAAGTGATAATGATTTAAGTGTTGGTGATACTTTTACTATTACAACCACAGTTAATGATGAAACAATTATTCAAGAACTTACAATTGTAGGTATTTATGAAATTCAATCAACAAATGAAATTGGTGCTGCCCATTTCAATAATCCAGTAAACACGATTTATACTGATTTATCATTTGGGCAAACACTTACTGGAAGTAGTGAAAACATTACATCAGCAATTTATTATTTAGATGATCCAGAAAATGCAGAAGCTTTTGTAGAACTTGCGAAAAAGAAAAGTGATATTGATTTTGATACATTCTCATTAGATGCCAATGATCGTCTTTATCAACAAAATGCTTCTTCTCTTGAAAGTATGCAATCATTCGCAAAGATGTTTGTATGGATCGTAGTGATTGCTGGTAGTGCAATTCTTTGTTTAATTTTAGCTCTAACAATTAGAAATAGATATTATGAAATTGGTGTTCTTTTATCACTTGGACAAAGTAAAGTTAAAATTATTGCTCAACAACTTATTGAAATAGGGTTAATTGCAGTAGTTGCTTTTGTGATTTCTTTAGGTACAGGACAATTAACATCTCATTATATGGGTAATATGTTAGAAAGTGGTTCTTCTTCAAATGTCATGCAAATGGATCAAAAAGATGATCAACCAAATGATAATCAACAAAAAACCAATACACAAACAAAAGAAAATTTCCTAGGAAATATGATGGAAGGACCATCAAATCAAGAATTAGATGTTTCAATTACAGGTGAAAATGTCGTTCAACTTGCCGGTGTTACTGCAGCAATCTGTATTGTTTCTATTGCTGTACCTGCAGCCTATGTATTAAGACTTACACCTAGATAAATCTTATCTAGAAAGGAAGGTTAAGATGGAAAAGTTATTAAAATTAGAAAATGTAAGCTATAGTTATCAAGATGGTAAAGAAAAAAATAAAATTTTAGAACATGTTTCTTATTCATTTGAAAAAGGTAAAATATATGCTGTTGTTGGTGCGAGTGGAAGTGGGAAAACAACAACCCTTTCCCTTGCCTCTGGTTTAGATAAACCAGATGAAGGAAGAGTCTTATTCAAAGGAAAAGATATTCAAGAAATAGGTTTAAATAAATATCGTCGAGAAGATATCTCTATTGTCTTTCAATCATATAACCTCATTTACTATATGAATGCTTTAGAAAATGTTATGTCTGCTTTAGAAATTGCAGGGATCAAAAGAAAAGATAAAAAAGAATATTGTTTATCTATTCTTGAACAACTTGGACTTTCCAAAGATGAATGTAAAAGAGATATTCGACAACTATCAGGAGGACAACAACAAAGAGTTGCGATTGCACGTGCTATTGTAAGAGAAGTCGATTTGATCCTTTGTGATGAACCCACAGGTAACCTTGATGAAAAGAATTCAATAGAGATCATGAATACTTTCTTAGATTTAGCACATATTCATCATAAATGTGTTATTTTGGTAACCCATTCACCTACTCTAGCAAAGATGTGTGATGTATCTTTAAGAATTAAAGAAGGAAAATTAGAAGAAGCTGTAACAAAATAAAATAAACAGCTAAAAATAGAAAAAGAACAATGAAACAGCAAAAACTGAAACATTGTTCTTTTTTGTTGTATAATTTATATATGCAAAACAAAATGATTATAACGCATTGCAATTGTCTTTGCCAATAGATTTTGGTATTAAAATTGATGGCTAAAGTGAAAAGTTGAATTCCACTTTAGAGATATTTTTTAATAAATAATAGAGCTTGAAATTTATTGTTCCATATAATAAAATACAAGGTGAGAAGAATAGTTTTCTCAAAAATGTATAGTATATTATTGGTTGATAAAACCAATATATATAATGACAATTCAAATTTGATTAATCTTGAGTGGGTATCAAGATTCAAAAATAAATAACTCCCGATAGAATTGTCACATAAGTGGTAGTATGTAATGCTATCACTTTTTGTATATTCGAGATAAAAACACATATAATATTAATACATAACCGTAATAATTATATATTTTATATAGTTTTGCGGTTTAAAACCGCAAAACTATTGTAAACTAATATATGTTGCGATAAAATCTAATTAAGAAAGTGGTGATTATATGATTGATAGACCTTTGTATTTAAATAAAATAATGCCTTATGTAGATACTCCTTTTGTGAAGATTCTAACAGGAGTAAGACGTTGCGGAAAATCAACAATTTTAAAAATGATTATGAAAAAACTAAAAGAAGAAAGAAATGTTGTTGATGAACAAATATTAAATTATCGTTTTGATTCAATGGAATATGAAGATATGACTACAAAAGAATTATATTTAGAATTGAAATCAAAAATATTACAAGATAAAAAAATGTATTTATTTTTAGATGAAATTCAAGAAATTGAAGGTTGGGAAAAAGTTGTTAATACGCTTGCTGCTGACTTTGATGTAGATATTTATATCACAGGTTCTAATTCAAGAATGATGTCTTCAGAAATATCAACATATTTAACAGGCAGATATATTACTTTTCATATTTATACTTTATCCTTTGAAGAATATTTAACATTTAAAAAAAGTTATACAACTCTTAAAGATTTAAAACAAGAATTTAGTAACTATGTACGATTGGGTGGATTTCCTGCAACTCATTTACAAGATTATTCACAAGATGAAGTTTATACGATTGTAAAAGATATTTATAATTCAACGATTTTTTCAGATATTGTGCGTAGAAATCAAATTAAAAAGATAGATCAATTAGAAAGAGTTGTTAAATATACTTTTAATAACATTGGAAATACTTTTTCCGCAAAATCAATTTCTAATTATTTAAAAGCAGAACAAAGAAAAATTGATAATGAAACAGTATATAATTATTTAGAAAAATTACAGAAAGCATACATTCTTCATAAGTGTTCTCGATATGATCTTCAAGGGAAAGCGATTTTGAAAACACAAGAAAAATTTTATCTAGCGGATATTTCTCTAAGATATTCTGTTTTGGGTTATAGTGTCGATAGCGTTGCTTCTTCTTTAGAAAATATTGTTTATTTAGAACTTAAACGACGAGGTTATGATGTTTATATAGGGAAAATGAATGATAAAGAAATTGATTTTGTTGCTACAAAGCAAAACAATAAGATTTATGTACAAGTAACACAAGAGATAAAATCTGAAAAAACGCAAAAAAGAGAATATGATCAACTTTTAGAAATAAGAGATAATTATCCTAAGTATGTTGTAATGGCAAATGATTTTGCTGGTGGCAACTATGAAGGTATCAAAACAATGAATATAATAGATTTTTTATTAAGTAAAGATTATTAAGATTAAGTTTGTATTTGAAATTCAAGAGTTACATCATCATATTTATAGGTATTAGGTGACATACATGATGTTATGACATTTGCTTTAGGAAATGTTTGGATACAAGGTAAAACTTCTAAAAACATTTCAGAAGAAATATGATTTCTATGATCATAAGTTACAATAATACCATGTGGAAAAGAAGCTTGAATATTTTTTCTTTAGCAAGATCAAATAATTGGCTTAAATTCTTTTCATATGTTTTAGCATCCATTTTTGTTTTGCAAGGAATAGAAATAAAACATCTTTTAAAGATAGCACGTGTATAATAACACTCTGTTCCTAAATAATCTTTTTGAGCAATTATGTGTTGTAAAGTGCGATTAATAGATTCAATATTTGATTCTATTTTTCGCATTTTTTCTTTAGTAATTTGTTTTCCATCTTTTAAAAGTAATTCAAATTTAAGTTGAACAGCATTGAATATAAGAAACTATTTTCGTAATCAAATAAAAGATCCATCCCAAGTAGAAATATAAAAAAATATCTGAACCCATCAAGGACAGATAGAAAAGTTCAACGTTCTATAAAATGATAATCAACTAACGTGTTAAATAATAGAACAAGTTTTCCAGCATGATTGACAATATGAAGACATGGATAACTGAAATAATATGATGTGTTGGAAAAACCTACTAAATGACTATTTCTAGGGCTTGATAGATTTTCAAATAACTCCTTTATTAAAAAAGATGATATATAATTATAAACGTAATCCTTTAATATCTTTAATACGTGAGAGAATAATATTACAACTACAACTAGTAACCCCTGGTAATGTATCAATAGTAGTATGTAAGAAATGTTCCATTTCACTATTAGAAGCAGCAACAGCATGTACATGTAATTTGTTTTTTCCTGTAACACGATAAATTTGAGTAACAATATTATTTTGGTTTAATATGTCTATAACATCAGTAAACGAATTTGACAATGTTTCAATTTCAAAATAGCAAGATATAGCGCCACTGATTTTTTGAGGATTGATAATTGTTGTATATTCTTCAATAACCCCTTTTTTTTCTAATGCTTGAATTCTAGCTTTTACAGCAACTCTAGAAATCCCTACCTCTTTTCCAATATCAGAGTAAGAAAGACGTGCATTTTTTATTAATAATTGAACAATTTTTTGATCTAATTCATCAAGTCCATTTAAATACATAATCATTCCTCCGTTAATCATTTATTTAATACTATCATGCTCCGTATTATAAGTAAATCTTTTAAAAATTAGAGATATTGACTGAAAATAAATAATTGATTATAATTCTTACGAAACGTAAGATAAATATTACGAAAGGAATACAAAAAGATGAATAGAGATTTAACAAAAGGTTCAGTTTTAAAGTCAATGCTTCTTTTTTCAATTCCAATGATTTTAGGTGATTTACTTCAACAATGTTATAACATTGTTGATACATTGATTGTTGGTCAATTTCTCGGTAAAAATGCTCTAGCAAGTGTTGGCTCATCGTTTACCTTAATGACATTTATAACATCTATAATCCTTGGTTTATGTATGGGAAGTGGAGCGTTGTTTTCAATTAGATATGGACAAAAAGATGAAAAAGGATTACGGGAAGATGTATGTGCATCATTTTTCTTTATTGCACTCATCACGTTTATACTAACAGTAATATCTTATATTTTTCTTAATCAGCTTTCTGTTTTTTTACATGTTCCGCATGAAGTGTGGGGAGATATGAAAGGCTATCTTATTGTTATTTTTATAGGAATACCAGCTATTTTTTTATATAACTATTTTGCTTCTTATTTAAGAGCTATTGGTAATTCAATGATTCCACTTATATTTTTAGCTATTTCGGCAATATTTAATATTGGATTAGATTTATTTTTTGTAATTGTATTAAAATTAGGAGTTGAAGGTGCAGCTATTGCTACGGTGATTTCCCAATATCTTTCAGGTATTGGCATCAGTATTTACTCACTTATAAAAAATATACAAGTACGAGCAATTACAAAATTACAATATTTTCATTTAAAGAGGGTTCATAAAGTAATCTCATTTTCAGTTCTTACATGTATTCAACAATCAGTAATGAATTTAGGTATTTTAATGGTACAAGGGTTAGTAAATAGTTTTGGAACTGTGGTTATGGCAGCATTTGCTGCTGCTGTTAAAATAGATGCTTTTGCATATATGCCAGTACAAGATTTTGGAAATGCATTTTCTACTTTTATTGCTCAAAACTATGGTGCAAAAGAAAAAATGCGTATTCAATCAGGATTAAAATCAGCAGTTTGTCTTTCTATGGGATTTTGCATAATTATTTCAACTATTGTATGTATTTTTGCTAAAGATTTAATGACTATTTTTATAGATGCAAAAGAAACAGAAATTATTATGGAAGGTGTCAAGTATTTAAAAATTGAAGGTGCCTTTTATTGTGGAATTGGTTGTTTGTTTTTGTTGTATGGTTTGTATCGTGCTTTAGGTAAACCTGGTATGAGTGTCGTTCTTACAATATTTTCTTTAGGAACACGTGTTGTGTTAGCTTATGTTTTATCAGCGATTCCAACAATTGGTGTTACTGGTATTTGGTGGTCTGTTCCTATTGGATGGGCACTTGCAGATTTAATAGGATTAATTTATTATAGGTGTAAAAAAAAGGAATTGCTTTCTTTTAATATTTAGGGGATTATTTATGAACAACAAATGTGTTTTATTAAATGCCAAAAAAATGAATTTTGATAGAAAATTAAATTTATCAATACTATCATCTGATTTAACAGTATACGATGATACGACAATTTCCAGATTCTGTAAAATTAATTTGTGAAGCTGGAACAGGTTATAACAATATAGATCTTGATGCAGCAAAGGAAAAGAAAATTACTGTTTGTAATATTCCATCTTATAGTTCAAAGCGTGTTGCTCATACTGCAATCATGATAACTTTACTCATAATTTACAAGTCCCTCATGTTGAAGTTAATGGTAAAACGTTAGGTGTTGTAGGAGTTGGGCATATAGGTGAAAATGTGATTTAAATTGCACAGGCGTTAGATATTGTTAAAAAATGGCTTGCTCAAGGGCGTGAGTTAGATAAAGATTACTTAGCAAAAGATATTGGTAACTACATAAAAACGCTTGAGCACAGTTGAAACCTTGGTTATGTAATTCTCTTACTTTTTCTTCTCTTTGACTCATCACCCTCACCTCACATCCATTAGTTTATTGATTTTAAAAAGTTTTGAAATATAAAAAAATGTAAACGGAGAGACATTTACATTTTCTAATTTATTATTTAATTTTTTTGTAAATAGAATTTACATCAAACACAAATACATAAAATAAAGTCCATAACATAAAAGCATAATGATTCCACAAGGTTTCCTTAATTCTTTGTGTTTCATTGTACCAAACCAGAGAACTAATCCAGCTATTACTGCAATCATAGAATCGATCATAAACTTACTTTCAAAAGGAACACTACAAATAAGAGATGTTGTTCCAATAACAAAAAGAATATTAAAAATATTGCTTCCTACAATATTGCCTATCGCAATTCCTGCATTACCACGTTTTGCAGCTGTTACTGAAGTGACGAGTTCAGGAAGTGATGTTCCAAAAGCAACAATTGTTAAACCAATAAATCGTTCACTCATACCAAAATAACGAGCAATGGCACTGGCCCCACTTACCGCAAAGTCACTTCCTTTAACAACAAGGATTCCTCCAATGAGAATAAAGAGAAGACATTTCCAAACGGGAATATCTTTTTCTTCTTCTTGAGTTTCACTATTTTTTGCCATGATAAATAGATAAACAAGATAAGCAATAAAAAGAATCCAAAGGAAAACACCTTCAATAAAATTAATTTTCATATCTGTCATACCAAAGATCATGAGGATGATTGTTATAAAAATCATAAAGGGAATTTCATAACGGATGGTTGATTTTTGTATTTTTACATTGGTGATCAAGGCTGTAATACCTAAAATAATAAAAATATTTAAGATATTACTACCTACCACATTTCCAATAGTAATCCCTGCATTTTGTTGCATGGCAGCCGTAATACTTACAGCAGCTTCAGGCATACTTGTTCCCATAGCAACAATTGTAAGACCAATGATTAGTTGGGGAATACCCATTTTTCTAGCAATGCTTGCCGCCCCGTCTACAAACCAATCAGCTCCTTTTACTAGAAAAATAAAACCTACTAATAAAATAATAATTTGTTGAATCATAACGATTACTCCTTCCTTTTATTTTGCAGTAGGTATAAAAAAAAGCGGACTCCTACTGCATTGCAGTAAAAGTCTCGCTATTCAATCACTTTCCGAGTTATAAATTTTATAACTGTACTGACGAAGAAGTGAACCAAGTGCTTGGCAAGCTACTCCCTTTTATGAAATTTATTCTATCAAATAATATTTATTTAAGCAACTTTAAATTAATTTTAAATATTTAAAGGCATTGTATAAACCATCTTCATTTACATCATCAGTAATATAATCAGCGGCTTCTTTAATTTCAGAACCACCATTACCCATCGCAACATTATAAGCGCAACATTCAAACATCGACAAGTCAATTTTAGCATCACCAAAAGAAATCGTATCTTTAGGATCAGCATGTAAATAATCTAATAGGACTTCAATAGCATGTCTTTTAGTAATACCTGTAGGTCCTAAATCACCAAATAATGCAACTTCTCCTTTACCTCCCCAAGTATTCGCAACTAAATGAGGGAAGTCTACTTTAGAATCTAAATGGTCTTGATATGTTCTTAAAATGAAACTGATTTTATTAACATCGTCACGGTATAACTCATCTCCTTGTAAATGAATGAAACCATCAATAAAATGTTGAGCAGAACTTTTGGCATTCTCTAAGCTTGCTCCTTTACCCTTGGCGTATTTTACCATGGTTTCAGGTCCTTGTTCTAACATATAATCATTACAATACATACCACTATTAGCTTCTAAATAAAAACCAATATGTCTTTCATTACACCAATCAACAATATTTTTTACATCTTCTTTAGACAAACCTTGATGCATTACAACATGATTATTATCTTCAACATAAGCACCATTTCCACCAATCATTCCATCTAAATCACATAAATTTCTTTGTAAGATTTCTGCTTTTGAACATCCTGTACAAATATAAACTTTATGGCCATTAGCTCTAGCTTGATCAACAGCTTTTGCGGCTGAAGCAGGTAATTTTGCTTCATAATCAATTAATGTTCCATCGACATCTAAAAATACAATTTTACTCATACTTTTCTCCTTTTTCTTATAACTTCATTGTACTAAAAATGAAAGGGAAAGTCATTGATAATATTGCTACAAATTTAAAAGCATAAAAGAAAAGGTTAGAGCTGCAATTCTAACTCTTTCTCTTTAATAAGAACCTTAACATGTAAATATGAATTAACTATTTCTTTTAATAAAACCTGTAAAATTTTTAATAAAGTTTATATTTTTTTTAAAATGTGTTTTTTGACTATGATTTTAATAAAATAATAAAGACAAGCAATAAATACAACAAAAAGGAAAAAGAATGGAATAGGATCTATATTTACAAATACAAAAAATGCTTGAATTGAATCAAAATTGTATTTGATTGTTAATAATAACATACCTATAAAAAAGTTAGAAAAAAATACTAAAAAGTATATCTCGTCTCTATCAATCAATTTTCTATTTTCCATATTATTTACCTCATTTTTAAACTCTTCTATATGAACATTGTATAGGATATAAAATAATTAAAATAGAATTAAAAAAATATAGATATTATGGTATAATATAAGATTTAAAAGGAACTATTTATTGAATATTAAAAATGATAAAGTTTATATTTTTTATCGTAGATAGTCTTAAGATGCAATGCTATAATATTGATGAAATTCAAAAACATTAGATATCACAAAATGAAAAGGCTAGAGTGGCAGCTCTAACCTTTTCTTGCTTTTTAGCGTGAACATTTAACACGAGGCTAGTTATCGTTTGAAAAATCTGTCTAACCATTTGCATATGTAATAAGTCATTACGCCTGCCATGACAGAACAAACTAAGTTAAATACCATCTCCTGTCAAGGAGGGTCCGATAACACTTTTATTATATCAAAGTCTTTTACTCAATTTGTCTCAAATTTATTTAGGAAGTGATATAATAGAAATACACAGGAGAATTATATATATGAGAAAAGATTTAGGAGATAAAATGCAATTTATGCCTTTACCTGTTTTAATGCTTGCAACATATGATCAAGATGGTAAGGCCAATGTCATGAATGCTGCGTGGGGTGGTGTTTATGATTATAATCAAGTTTATGTATCACTTTCTAAACATAAAACAACAGATAATTTAGAATTAAAGAAAGCTTTTTCTTTATCTTTTGCGACAAAGAAAACAGAAAAGATTTCTGATTATTTTGGTGTTGTTTCTGGAAATAAAGAAGATAAGATTGAAAAAAGTGGTGTTCATGTAACACCTTCAAAATATGTAGATGCACCAATTATTGAAGAATATCCACTTACTTTAGAATGTATTGTTGAATCTTTTGAAGATGGAAACTTAATTGGAAATGTTGTGAATGTTTCTATTGATGAAGATTATTTAGATGAAAATGGTAAGATAGATGTAGATAAAATGGAAATTATTGCTTTTGATATGGTCAATAATACGTATCGTGTTTTAGGAGAAAATGTTGGTAAAGCTTTCAAAGATGGTTTTGATTTATAAAAAATAGTGCATCATTTGATGCACTATTTGTAGTTGTGATAGTAGCGTTCTGGTAAAGGAGCGTGTTTTTTATAGTTTTGAATATATAAAGGAAGATAAATAAGAGCTTCTTTTAAGGCTTGTTGGTAGATTTTATCAAGAATATCATTATATTTTTCCATTTCTTTATTATGATGGTAGTTAATAATTAAACCTTGGAGTTTATGAAAATTGAATGTGAGATGGAAACATCCATAAATAAGCCCCCTTTTTAAAAAGCTAGGGGCTTTTAATAAATGATCAATTCTTTTTAATCCTTTAAGAGCTTTTTTAATATCTAAATAAGATAGTTCAGGGAAAAAGGATTGAATAGTACATATTTCTTTTTCTTTAAAGCGAATATGTTCATAGATTTCTTTATGTAATGGATCTTGATGATTTCTTTTTAAAAGAAGACGATCGTAATCAGATTCTATTTCAAAATGATCCATATTTGTATTTTTAATCATCCTTTTAATATAAGGGTGCATTTGACTATCTAATAAATAATGACAAATAAAACCAAGAATATAAGCAAGTTGTGCTTCACTTTGAATAATATCTTGTGCCTTTTCAAAGAAAGTATTGGCTTTTTCTTGATGCATCTTTCTTGCTATTTTATTCCATCTTTCATAAAAGAAAATATCTGGACCATGAAGACCAATTAAAAAACAATTTTCATTTCTAAGTAATAAATCTTTAATATTTTGATCATCAAGATGTTTATAAACATCTTTACCAAAACAATAATGTGTATATCCAGCAGGCATTAGAGAAGTTCCTTATATTGTTCTTCTTTAAAACCAACAAGAACTTTGTCTTTCGTTTCAAGTATAGGTCTTTTAACAAGCATTCCATTAGTAGAAAGCAGTTCTAATTGTTCCTCTTCACTTAAAGTCGGTAAAATATCTTTTAAATGTTTTTCTTTATAAAGATTACCTGATGTATTAAAGAATCTTTTAAGTGGTAATCCACTCTTTAAATAAAGTGCTTTTAATTCATCTTTATTTAGTTTTTCTTCAACGATATGTCTTTCATCAAACTCAATTTGATGATCCGTTAAGAATTTTTTAGCTTTTTTACATGTAGAACATTTTGGATAACAAATAAATAACATAAATATCCCTCCTGTTTCCATCATATCAAAATTACTGATAAATGAAAAATAGCTAAAGTGAAAAGTTAAATTCCACTTTAAAAAAATGAAAAATAAAAGTAGAATTTACTCTTTCAGAAAGCAGATTTTATAAGAATATTAGGTGATTTGC
>NZ_JABWDK010000040.1:0-14465 GCF_013361255.1 Faecalibacillus sp. H12
AAGCAAAACCAAATTAAGAAAAGAAAGAATTATAAAAGAAATCAAGAAAATCCATAAGGAATCGTATGAAATATATGGATCACCAAAAATAACAGAACTACTGAACAAAAAGGGTGAAAAGGTAAGTCAAAAATATGTTTATTCGATCATGAAGGAAAACAATATCAAAGCAAAATATATTAAGCCATATATTCAAACAACAGTTAGTCATGATTTCTCTGACAAATTAAAAAATCTATTAAACAGACATTATGATCCTACGAAGCCAAATGTAGCTTGGTGAAAAATCAGTAAAAATAAACAAGCTATGATCCAAGACATTCATGCTGAACTGAGATGTAACAATCAAAGCAAGACCATCAATCTGTTTTCTCATGTCACAAAACTGTTTGGCAACATAGATATTTTTGATTTCATCGGTATTGATAATCATAGCAGGTTCTCCAATAAAATCTTAAGATTTTGTTTGGAACAGGAAATCTGATGATCAATATCAAAATCAATAACGTCATTACTTTTATCAAGGATGACAGGTAGAAAAGTATTTTCTTCTTCAAGGATCAAAGCCTTTTGTTTATAGAAGCTGGAAATACAAATATGATTGTCGTTACAATACTTTTTAATGGCGTTGCTAAATATTTATATCTAGCAACTTAATACTATCATACTTCAATAAATATCTTTCATATTTTTTTGATTATAATATTTTAATTTTTGAGAATTTAATTACTACTGTAGATAAAAAGAGCTCATTTCAATTGAGCCCTTCTATAATTCAATAATTCTATTATTTCCCAAAATATCTATCTAATAAACCTTTTAATGCTTTACCATGTCTAGCTTCATCTCTAGCCATTTCATGAACAGTATCATGAATTGCATCTAAATTATTCTTTTTAGCACATGTAGCAAGTTCAACTTTACCAGCAGTAGCTCCAAATTCACAATCAACACGCCAAGCTAAATTATCTTTAGTTGTTGCTTTCATATTTGGTTCTAAATCTTCTCCTAACATTTCAGCAAATTTAGCTGCATGTTCTGCTTCTTCATAAGCAGCTTTTTCCCAATATAATCCAATTTCAGGATAACCTTCTCTATGAGCAATTCTTGCCATACATAAATACATACCAACTTCTGAACATTCACCTTCAAAGTTAGCTTTTAATTGATCAAAGATATATTTTTTATCTTCATCACTAATATCAGGATTATTTTTTACAGTTTTAGCGTAAATACCATATTCATGTTCAGCTGCTAATTTCATTTCACCTTTTACTTCTTCAAACATGTCAGCTCCTACATGACATACTGGACATTCAGCTGGTGCTGCATCTCCTTCATAAACATATCCACATACTTTACATACAAATTTAGCCATATTTCTTTTCTCCTTTTTTTAATTCCTTATCAGGAATGATTACTACTTAATTATAGCATATAATTCTCCATTGTCAATCTCTTTAGAAACATTATTTAACTCTTTCTATTATTATAACTCTTTTTCAAAAGAAAAAGATGCCTATTTAGCATCTCTTGATCGAACTAAAATAATATTTTCATTATTTTCAATAATTGTATAATCACCTTTAACTTCATTTGATACACATAATGGATCATCTCTTTTAAGTAAATAATGATCTAATGTATATTCAGCTTGACTAATAGATAGAATACTTTCATTTAAAGCAAATAATGAAAAATAATAATATTCTTGATTATATATATGATGAATTCCTGGTTTTAATAATTGAATACAGTTTTGTTGATCAATAACCTTTATAGAAACATCTTGATATTTTTCAAGCAAACACATAACTGCAAAAAAATGATCTAAACGTCCTCCGGTAACACCATATAATTCAATTTCATCATAACCTTTAGAAATTGCATATTCGATAGCAGCATGCGTATCTGTCACATCTTTTCTTTCTGGTAAAATTTGAATATTTAAATTTTCTAATGTCTGTCTATTTTGTAAGGAATCAAAATCACCGATGGCAAACTTTGGTGTAATTCCTTGTTTCAATAATTCTTCCACACCATGATCTACCCCAATATATTCTCTGTCTTGAGGAAGTATCATCTTTTCTAAATGTGTGGCACATAACGCTATTTTCATTTTAAAGAAGCAATCCTTTGTGAACAATCTTCACTATTAAATACATAGCTTCCAGCAACAAGAACATCAACACCTGCTTCTTTACATTGTTTCCCTGTTGATTCGTTGATTCCACCATCAACTTCAATGAGATAATTGTAATTATTATCTTTTCTCCTTGAAGCTAGATCTTTAATTTTATCAAGAGCAATTTCCTTAAATGATTGTCCACCAAACCCTGGTTCAACGGACATCACTAAAACAACATCTAATAAAGATAAATAATCTTGAATAGCATCAACCGGTGTATTTGGTTTAATACTTATTCCTACTTGTACATTATTTTCTTTAATATGATGAATAAGTGCTAAAGTATCTTCTTTATTTTCCATTGTTTCAATATGAAAAACAATTAAATTTGCTCCACTTTTAATAAATTCATCTACATACTTTTGAGGTTCACTGATCATTAAATGAACATCTAAAAATAAATTTGTTACTTTAGAAACATCTTTTAAAATACTATATCCAAAAGAAATATTAGGTACAAAATGTCCATCCATAACATCATAATGAAGCCAATCAGCTTTTCCATTTTCGATTTTTTCAATATCATCTTTCAAACAAGCAAAATTTGCTGAAAGAAGAGAAGGTGCAACTTTAACCATATCGTTTCTCCTTTTTTTCCTTTAATTCTTTTAACATTGTTAAATAATGTTCATAACGTTCTTTAGAAATCTTTCCTTCATCAACAGCCTCTTTAACAGCACAATGAGGTTCACTATCATGCAAACATCCTCTAAACTTACAAGCAGTAGCATATTCATCAAAATCATGATATGCTCTCGCTGCTTCTGTTGGTTCCATCTCTAATTCAAGAGATGAAAAACCAGGAGTATCCGCTACATAACCATCATATAAATTCATGAGTTCAACATGTCTTGTCGTATGTTTCCCTCTTCCAAGAGCTTTTGATATTTGATTTGTTTCTAAATTTAAAGAAATATCTAACGCATTTAAAAGCGTTGATTTACCAACACCACTTTGTCCAGTAATCACAGTCACTTGATCTTTAAAAATTTCTTTAATCTCATTTATTCCTTTATTTTGTTTAGAACTTGTTTCAATCACAGTATATCCTGCATTTCTATATTCTTGAATATATTGATAAATAGAGTCATCCCCTTCAATATCCATTTTAGAAATAACAATGATTGGTTTAATGTGATAGTGTTCTATCAATAATAAGAACTTATCTAATAATACTGTTGAAAAATCAGGTTCTTTTCTTGAAAAAACAAGTAATGCTTGATCAATATTTGCAATCGGTGGTCTTCTTAAAACATTTTTTCTCTCTAATATTTTGAGAAGGTACCCATCATCATGGTTACCTTTTTGAAATTCTACAAAATCACCAACAACTGGTTTTATATCTTGTTTTCTAAATTTTCCACGGGCACGACATTGATGCACTTCATGACCATCATCAATGTAATAAAAACCAGCTAATGCCTTGACAATACGCCCTTCATCTATGTTAGTCTTCATAATAATAGATTGTAATTGTCGTTCCTTTTTTATCTACTTTTGTTCCAGCAGCAATACTTTGTTTGTAAACTGCACCGATATAACGTTCATCTCCACCTGATTCAGGGAATTGTGTCCCTTCCATTGAAACAGTAAAGCCTAAGTTTTCAAGATTAGATTTCGCACTATCTGGTGTTAAACCAACAACAGAAGGCACTGTTTGACTATAACCAGTAGAAACAGTCAACGTAATATTTCTATTTGTATCTGTTGGATCTACTTTATAGCCTTTCGCTAAATTTTGATCAATAACGATACCTGCCGGTTGATCAGAAGTTTGTTCACGTTTTGTAACATTGAATCCTAAACCACTCAATTTATTATAGGCATCATCATAGCTCATACCTGTATAATCATCTAAAATCACATAGGATCCTTTAGAAATCGTAAGTGTAATTGTACGATCTTTATCTGTAGGATCTTGTTTATAACCTTTTTCTAAACTTTGTTCTAAAACTGTTCCCGCCTTTTTATCAGAAACTTCACGTTTTATATCAACTTTAAAGCCAATCTTATTTAATTTCTTTTTAGCTTCATCATAACTTAATCCCGTATAATTATCTAAAACAATATATTTACCTTTTGAAACAGTAATTGTGATAACATCTCCTTCTTTAATAGAAGAACCTTTTTCTGGATCAGTTTTTGTAATTAAACCTTTTTTATAATCATCAGATAATTCTTTAAAAACTGTCTTATTAATTGTAACATCATAATCTTTTAATATTTTTTCTGCTTCACTTTGTTTCAATCCAACTAAATCTGGCATTACATTTGGTTGTTTATTTCCACCAAAAAGTAAGAAATAACAAATAATTCCAATAATCAAAACAACACCTGCAACGACTCCTGCAAAAACTTTAGGATTTTTTAATTTTTCTAAAATTTGTTTTCCTTTACCATTATTATTCTTCTTTTCAACAGCTCTTTCTTCAACTTCTTCTGGTTCTTCTTCATCAAAGATTTGTCGTGGATTTACAACAATCGTAGGATCATTCACTTCATCACTATGATCAAAAACAAGTTTTTCTTCATCTGTTCTAGATAAACATGTTTGTAAATCTTCTAACATTTCCGTAGCACTTTTATAACGATCATTTAAGTTTTTAGCAGTTGCTTTAATAATAATATTTTCTACTGATTGAGGAATAGATGGATTAAATTCTCTAAGTGATGGTAAATCTTCTTGCATATGTTTTAAAGCAATATTCACTGGAGATTCACCATTAAATGGTACTTGTCCTCTTAATAATTCATAAAAAACAATTCCTAAAGCATAAATATCACTTTGAACTGTCGCTTTTTCTCCTCGTGCTAATTCTGGTGCTAAATAATGAAGAGAACCCATAATCACATCTGTTTGTGTAAACTGTGTAAGTGATTGAATAGAAGCAATTCCAAAATCAGCAATCTTAGCTGTTCCTGTATCCGTTACTAAAATATTTTGTGGTTTTAAATCACGATGAATAATTCCCATTTGATGTGCTCTTGCTGTTCCTGAAAGCACTTGTTTCATAATGTCAATAGCTTCCATTACATGTAAAGCACCTCTTTTAGCAATTAATTCTTTCAATGTTCTACCAGGTACATATTCCATGACAATATAGTATTGATCATTATCTTCACCAACATCATAAATTTCAACAATATTTTTATGTGAAAGCGCAGCTGCTGCTGAAGCTTCTCTTTGAAATCTTGCAATATAAATTGGATCTTTCGCTAAAGATGTACGTAATATCTTGATAGCAATTGTACGATTTAAAATCGTATCATTTGCTAGATAAACATCTGCCATTCCTCCTTGACCAATAATATCAATCAATTCATAACGTTCAGCAATGATTTTATTCATTTTTTAACGTCCTCCTTCTATTAACACAGCAGCAATATTATCATGCCCACCATGTTCATTTGCTTGTTCAATTAAAAGATGTACTTTATCTCTAACATTCATATTTTTTTTAACAATATTTAAAATTTCCTCATCTTCTAAAGAATTAAATAACCCATCACTACAAATCAAAATATTCTTCCCATTTAATTTATACTTTTGAATATCTGGTACAATATTCATCTCAACACCAATAGCTTGCATTAAAACATTCTTTTGACGATGATTCTTTCCTTCTTCCTTTGTAATTGCTCCTCTTTCAATCAATTCATTGACTAAAGTATGATCCCTTGTCATTTGGGTAATTTCTTGATCATCATAAATATAAATACGACTATCACCTACATGACAAAAGAAAGCATCATCACCATCAACCACCGCAATCGCTACAGTTGTTCCCATTCCTTTCGTATCTTCTTGCATATTAGCCATTCTTTTTACAATTTGGTGAGCTTCTAAAACAGTATCCATTAACCAATTTGTCACTTCTTCATCATCCAAAAAAGGTGGATTGGCTTTAAAACATGTAAGTACATGTTCTTCTACAACATGAGATGCAATTTCTCCTGCCTTATGTCCTCCCATACCATCACAAACAACACCTAAAACCTGATCTTTTAAATTGATGGCCGTTGCTGCTTGATCTTGATTTTTTTCTCTGATTTTCCCAATATCAGTCAATGCATAATACTCCATTATATCACCCCACTACGTTTTGCTCTTAGCTGACCACATGCTCCATCTATATCTCTACCATGTTCTTTTCTAACCGTACAGTTAATATGTAATCTTAATAGTTCGTCTTTAAATTCCTCTACATGACTACTTGGTTTAAAACCATGTTCATCAACACTATTATAAGGAATTAAATTCACATACGCATTCAATCCTCTCATATAATGAGCAAGCTGTCTAGCATGTGCAAGTGAATCGTTGACATCATCTAATAAAATATATTCAAATGTCACTCTACGATTCGTTTTTTCGATATAATCTGCAACACCTTTTCTTAAAGCATCCATATTAAACGCTTTATTTACAGGCATTAATTGGTCTCTAATTTCATCATTAGGGGCATGTAAAGAAATAGCAAGGTTTGTTTGAATTCCTTCATTGCTATATCTTTCAATCATATTGACAAGTCCACATGTAGAAATCGTAATATGTCTTGCTCCAATAGCTAAACCATGAGGATGATTAATAATTCTAACGAATTTCATCACTTCATCATAGTTATCAAAAGGTTCACCTGTTCCCATGACAACAACATGTGAAACACGAATACCTGTATCTTTAGCAACTGCCATGACTTGATTGACCATTTCACCAGCTGTTAAGTTACGTTGTTTTTTTAAAAGCCCACTAGCACAGAATGCACATTGCATATTGCATCCTACTTGGCTTGTTACACATAATGATTGACCATAGTCATGTCTCATTAAAACGGCTTCTATTAAGTTACCATCAATCATTTTAAATAAGTATTTGATAGTTCCATCACTTGATACTTGCTTTTCTTGTATTTCAAAGGTATCAATGATGCATTGTTTTTCCAATTTTTCTCTTAAATCTTTTGATATATTAGACATTTCTTGAAAATCAAAAGCATTTTTTTGATATAACCATTGAAAAACCTGCTTTGCTCTAAAAGGTTTTTCATTGATTGATTTAAAATATTCAGTTAATTCTTCTAAAGAATAATTATATAAATGTTCCATCTTCTATCCCTTTTTCATTTTACACATATAAAATCCATCTGTGTGATATTCATAATTCAAAATTGTACGTTGTTCAATAACTTTCATATCAGGATGTTTTTGAATAAAATGTTCAATCATCATCCCATTTTCCTTTTTATTGATTGTACATGTACTATAAACCATTGTACCATCATTTTTCAATAAATTATACGCATTTTCTAATAAAAGTGCTTGTAATGGGATTAAACCATCCATCACACTCGAATCATGATATTTAATTTCTGGTTTACGTTTTAAAACCCCAAATCCTGAACAAGGTGCATCTAATAAAATACGATCAAACGTTTCAGGAGGATAGCGTTCTATGAGCTTTGTAGAATCACCTGCTTGAACATGTACATTTTTAACACCTAAACGTTTTAAATTATGTTCTATTAATTTTACTTTGTGCTTATATAAATCATAGGCTTCTATTTTTCCTTGATTTTCCATTAATGCTGCAAGATGTGTTGTTTTACTTCCTGGAGCACTACACATATCTAAAACGTAATCTGTTTTTTGAGGATCTAAAAGTCTTGCTACTAATTGACTTGATTCATCTTGAATCGTTACTTTACCTTCTTTGTAATAAGAAGTATAGGCTAGATTTCCTCTTTTATATAAAAGAGCATCTTGAGACAATGTTCCCTCTTCAAAACAGCTTTCTTTTAATAACTCTTCTTTTGTTGTTTTTAATGTATTGACTCTCCCACTTCTTGTAGGAGGCATGTTATCTTCTTCACAAATCATTTTTGTTTTTTCTAAACCATATTGTTTATTAAACATTTTGACCATCCATAAAGGATGTGATGTCATAATCGAGATTTTTTCTAATTCATCTAATTCCTCTAATGATCTTCTTTCGTTTCTTGTAAAATTCCTCAATACCGCATTTACAAATTGACTTGTTTGATAACCTTCTTTTTTAGCTATTTTAACTGCTTCATTAATAATGGCATATTCAGGTATTTTATCTAAATATATCAATTGATATAAAGACATATAAAGAAGTGTCCTTATTTTTTTCTTTACTCTTTTTCCTTTAATATAAGGTTGAAGTTGATATTGAATATATAAAAGATTTTGAATTGTTCCATAAACAATGGTTGTACATAAATCTTTATCTTCTCTTTTTAAATTACTTTTCTTTAATTGTTCATTTAAAGCAATATTTAAAAAACTCTCATCTTCAAAATATTGATTTAAAATCATATATGCATTTTCTCTTGCCATAACTATATCGTTGTGTATGGATTAAAATCACATATCACATTTACCTTTCTTCCTTTTTTATTATAATAATCACTCATTGCATGCAACACCTCATAAACATGTGTTGTATTCGTTATTTTAAGTGTCATTCTCTTTCGATAAATATCATTCATCTTATAAATCGTACAATTAGCAGGTCCTAAAACAATTGCCTTCGGTAATTGTTTTACTAAATATTCCTTTATTTGTTGACTACAAAAAGTCACATCATCTTCTTTTTTACCTTGCACTAAAATACTTATTAAATAACAATAAGGTGGATATTTCGCAAGTTTTCTCATTTCCATTTCTTTTTGATAAAAACTTTGATAATCATGATTTTTAACACATTGTAAAACAAAATGATCAGGGTTATACGTTTGAATCATCACTGTTCCTTGTTTCTTCCCTCGACCACTTCTACCAGAAACTTGTTCTAATAATTGAAATGTTCTTTCATTTGCTCTAAAATCAGGAATATTTAAAGAAAGATCTGCATTAATAACTCCTACAAAAGTCACATTTTCAAAATCTAATCCTTTAGCAATCATCTGTGTTCCTATTAATATATTTGCTTCTTGGTTTTCAAATTGTTTAAGCAATTGATGATGTCCTTGCTTCTTCCTTGTAGAATCTACATCATAGCGAATCACTCTTGAATTTATAAAATTATTTTGTAAATATTCTTCTATCTTTTGTGTCCCACTGCCAATAAGTTTAATATTGGTACTTCCACAATGACTACATTTTTGCTGGTAAGGTACTTGAAAGTCACAATAATGACAACGCATTGTATGGGTATCTTTGTGATAAGTTAAAGATACATCACAATGAGGACATTTTAATACCTCATCACAATCTAAACAACGAACATAACTTGAATAACCTCTTTTATTAAGCAATAAAATCACTTGTTCATTTTTATCGATTGTTTCTTGTATTTTAGCTTTCATCTTCCTTGATAATACTTCATAATGATGTGCTTTCATTTCTTCGACCATATCAATCAATTCAATTTGTGGTAAAGGCTTTTGATTGACTCTTTGAGAAAGTATACATAATTCATATGCACCCTTTAAAGCACGACTATAGCTTTCAAGAGAAGGTGTGGCACTACCTAAAACAACTGGACATTGATGATAAGCACCCCTTTTTCTCGCTACTTGAGATGTTAAATAACGTGGTGGACTTTCTTGTTTATAACTAGCATCATGTTCTTCATCCATAATAATCAAACCTATATTTTCCAGTGGTGCAAAAACAGCACTTCTTGCTCCAACGACAATTTTTACTTCATCACCAATGATTCGACGATATTCATCATATCTTTCTCCCGCTGATAATTTTGAATGTAAGATAGCGACGCTTTTTCCAAAACGGCTTTTAAAAGCAGAGACCATCATTGGAGTCAAAGCAATTTCAGGGACAAGCATCAAGACAGTTTTTCCTTGTTCAATCACAAATCTAGAAAGGTGTAAATAAACTTCTGTTTTTCCTGAACCTGTGACTCCATAAAGTAAAAAGGTTTTAAATTGATGAAAAGATGCTAATATTTGATTAACAACTTTTTGTTGACTAGTAGTCAAGGGATAATCTTCTTGTTGTAGATGTTCATTGTAAGGATTTCGATAAACTTCTACTTGTTTATAAATAATTGCTCCTTGTTTTTCTATATTATTTAAAAGAGCTGTTGAAAAAGGATAATACTTTATGGGTAATAAATCGTGTTCTTTTATATAATTTAAAGCTTCTTGTTGTTTTGTTGTTTTAAGGGGAATATCTTTTACAAAGGAAACAACTTTTTGATATTTAATACCAACACTATGATTGGTACTTGGTTTTAATTGAGGTGGTAACATACATTGTAAACAACTGATTCTTGTAGAAAGCGTTTGTTTTGAAAGATAGTTTGCAAGTTCTTGTAATTCTTGATTAAGTAATGGTTTTTGATCAATGACATCTTGGATAAAAGAATATTTAAAACCATTTTTTTCTTCTAATTGTTTTTGAGTAAAAAGTGTTTCTTGACATTCAACGACATAACCTACAAGTTGTTGATAACCAAAACGGATATGGACTCGACAACCTGCCAAAACTTGATATTTAGATAAATAGTCATAGGTCGTATCTAATTTATAGATTGCATGTTCCACAAGAACCTTAACAATATACATATTTCCACCTCCCTTTTGTTTGTATTTTACCACATCTATTGTAGCTTTATCAAAAAAACTGTCAGTTATAAAAACCAACAGTTACTTTTGATGTTCTTTAATAATTTTTGCTATTTTATCTTTTGCTAGATGAACATCATCATTTTCTACAACATATTTATATTCATCTTTTGTTTGAATTTCTTTACGTGCTTTATCCAAACGTTCTTTTACGATATCTTCGCTTTCAGTACGTCTACCACGAATACGTCTTTCTAATTCTTCTAATGAAGGTGGTACCAAGAAAATCGTAAGGGCATCTGGACACTTTTTCATGACTTGCAACGCTCCTTGAACTTCGATTTCTAAAACGACATTTTTCCCTTCATCTAATAAACGATCTACATTATCTTTAGGGGTACCATAATAATTACCTACAAATCTTGCCCATTCTAATAATCCACCTTGAGCAATTTTATCTACAAACGTTTTTTCATCAACAAAGAAATAATCTACACCATCTGTTTCTGTAGGTCTAGGTTTTCTTGTTGTCATTGAAATAGAATAACTTAAATTTAAACTTTCATCTTTGAACAATTCTTCTCTTACTGTTCCTTTACCAACACCACTAGGCCCACTAAGAATGATTAACATTCCTCTTTTCAATTTTTCCACACCCCTTTTTTTATAAAAATAACTCTACAATAACAAAGAGATAATGTCAATTAAATTTCAAATATGTTATAGTATTTTGGGGTGATAACTATGGCATATGATGGCATTATGATGCATCAAGTAAAAAATTTATTGATAGAAACAATAAAAGGCGGTCGTATCAATAAAATTTATCAAATATCAAAATATGAACTTTTATTTCAAGTTCGTGCAAATAAAAAGAATTATCAGTTATTGATTTCAAGTCATCCAATGTATGCACGTGTTCAATTAACATCTTTATCTTATCCAACACCAGAATCTCCTAATCCGCTTACAATGCTTTATCGTAAGCTTTTAGAAGGTGGTTATATTAAAGATATTGAACAAATCGATTTGGATCGTATTTTTAAAATCACTTTTAGCTGTCACAATGAATTAGGTGATTATATTGAATATGTTCTCTATGTAGAAGTCATGGGAAAACATTCAAACATTATTTTAGTAGGTCAAAACGATAAAATCATTGATTGTATTAAACATATTTCACCAAGTATGAACAGTGAAAGATTTTTACAACCAGGAGCCCTTTATCAATTACCACCAATGATGGAAAAACTCGATCCTTTTACAAATGAATTTGTAGAAGATAACCAACTTACTAAAATCTATCAAGGAATGTCTCCTATTTTATCTAAAGAAATCTTATATCGTATTGATCAAGATGAATCTTTTAAAGAGATTATGAAAGAAATAGAAAATTCTCAAAATCTCTATATTACAAAAGTCAATGATAAAGAATATTTTCATGTTATTGAACTGACACATTTACAAGGAGAAACGTCTAAATATTCTTTATTTGATGGTTTAGATACTCACTTTAATGAAATAGATCAAAAAGAAAGAATTAAACAACAAACAAGCAATCTTTTAAAATTTATACAAAATGAATATCAAAAAAACACTTCAAAATTAAAGAAATTAAAAGCAACCTTAGATGATTCACATAATAGTGATGATTATCGTATTAAAGGAGATTTATTATATGCTTCTTTACATTTAATACAAAAAGGAATGACTCATGTTGTTGTTGACAATTATTATGATAATACAAAATTAGATATTACTTTAGATCCTAAATTAGATCCAAAAGCCAATGCTCAAAAATATTATCAAAAATATCAAAAAGCTAAAAATTCAATCAATGTTCTTTTAGAACAAATTGATTTAACTGAAAAAGAAATTGAATATTTCGATTCTTTAATAACCGCTATGTCACAAGCGACATATTATGATGCTTTAGAAATCAAAGAAGAATTAGAAAACGAAGGATATTTAAAAAAGAAAAAACAAAAAAATACAATTCGTAAGAAAAAACGTCCTCAATTTCAACAATATCTTACAAAAGATGGAATTGAAATCGATATTGGTAAAAATAACTTACAAAACGATTATTTAACATTTAAATATGCGCATCGTTATGATATGTGGTTCCATGCAAAAGATATGCCAGGAAGCCATGTCATTGTTAAAGCACAAGATTTAGATGAATATACGATTCGTTTAGCTGCTAAAATTGCTGCATACTATTCAAAAGGAAAAAATTCAAGTAGTGTTCCAGTAAACTATACACTCGTCAAAACACTCAAAAAACCTGCGGGTAGTAAACCAGGAAAAGTAATTTTAGATAATTATAAAACAATCTATATTGATCCAGATGATGAGTTTTTACAAGAACTTACAAAAAAATAGATGCTAAGCACCTATTTTTAATAACGATTTGTTTGTGTATAACATGTTTGTTCATAGCGAGGATAATAACGTGGAACATAAACAATGTTATTGACACGACGACATTCAATTGGACAAATAATAGGTTGTTCTACATATTGATTTTGAAATGTTGTACATACTTTCTTAGGAGCGACAATTGGTTGTGGAGTAAAACCATTTCCTATATTTGAATTAAAATAATTTGCATAACCGTTATTATCAAAGTTTCCATATTGTCCTTGACAACATGTATTTTGTTGACAATTACAACTCATAATAACACCTCCTAATATAAGGTATGGTCATGTATTAAAAAGAATTGGACTTTTGTAAAGGAGAAACAAATGAAATTAATAAAATGGAATTTACATGAAGATGTAGAAGCATATACAACAACTAGGAAATTAGGTGATATTTCTTTAAATAATCCAAATTATTTAAAAGTATTAGAAAATAGACAAGAACTTGCTTCATTACTAAATACAGATTTAGAACATATGGTAGCCCCTAGACAAACACATTCTACCAATTTAAAACAAGTCTTTTTAATGAAAGATGGTGGTACCAATATGTTAAAACAAACAGATGACCTCTATGAAGTAGATGCAACTTATACGAAAGATAAAGATTTATTCTTACTGTCATTTCATGCAGATTGCACACCAATTTTAGTCTATTGCAAAGATCAAAAAATCGTTTGTGCTATTCATTCAGGATGGCTTGGTACAGTTAGACAAATTGTTGATCATACAATTCGTTATCTTATTGAAAAAGAAAATTGTAATCCAAAAGAAATGTATTGTTTAATAGGTCCTTGTCTTTCTAAAAAGCACTTAGAAGTGCAAGATGATGTGATTAATCAAGTTAAGAAAATGAACTTTGATACTTCACCTTTTTATCAAAAAACAGATGAAAATCATTATTTATTAGATAATAAAGGATTAAATAAACAACAATTATTAAATTTAGGGGTTTTAGAAGAAAATATTCAAGTTTCTTCTTATTGTACAAATGAAAATAATGATTTATTCTTTTCACATCGTGTCAATCATGATGGTCAAAGAAATGTAACAATCATTAAAAGAAAATAGGCGATATGAAATTCATATCGCCTATGATTTTAAGATTTATAATATTCTTCAACATCTTTTCTTTCATCAGCTGTCAATTTTAAAACATCCATAGCTCTTTGCATGGAACATTGCAAACTTTCCATCATATTTTTAATTAATGTAATTCTTTCCAATTTTTGTCCTTGTACTAATCCTTGTTCAAGCCCTATAGAATGTCCTTTTTCTATATTTTCTCTGGCTATCATT
>NZ_JABWDK010000041.1:0-14235 GCF_013361255.1 Faecalibacillus sp. H12
CTTTAATAAGTTCAATGATTTCTTCTAAAGATACATCCTCAGCTTCTTTAATAAATCCTTTAATGATTCTTCCTAAGATTTCAGGATGTCCTAATATTCTTTTACAGAGTTTATCGATCATGATAATATGGTCATTTGATGTGATTTCTAATACTTTTTCCATTTAGTTTTTCCTCCTATTATTATATAGACAATTTTTTGATCTTTTTCTTTTTATTTTTTAAAAAAAGGTAAAAAAAATTACGAAACGAACACGTTTCGTAATCAATCTTGTTTCAATTTTTTCATCATTTGAGGAATTTGGTCAATTACTTTTGAAGCAACAACCGTATAATTTTCTTTATAGACTTCATCACCACATAAACCATGTAAATACGTTCCTAAAATAGCCGCATCTTTTGGCAAATAACCTTGTCCTAAAAAGCTACTAATAATTCCAGCAAGTGTATCCCCCATACCTGCAGATGACATTCCTTTATTTCCTGACATAATACGATATGTTTCATTTCCATCACTAATAAGAGTATGTGGACCTTTTAAAACTAAGGTAACATGATATTTTTTTGCAAATGCATTCGCTTGATCTACCATTTCACTTGTTTGCTTAAAATCCACAAATCTTTTAAATTCTCCATGATGTGGTGTTAAAATCCAAGAGGAATGATGATTTTCTAATAACTCTGGATGTTTTGCAAGAATGGTCAAGGCATCACCATCAATCACAACTGGAACTTGTGTATGACTTAAAAGTTCACAGACAAAACGTTCACTATCTTCATTTAAACCAAGTCCACTTCCTATAAGAATTGCTTCTTTCCCTTGTAATAAATGTTCATCAAAATAATGTCTTTGACATGATGTTGCCTCTGGACAAAATAAACTTAAAGAATCAATTACTTTTTCATTAGACCAAACCGTAACCAATCCACTTCCAGCATAAACAGCTGCTTTAGCTGCTAAAAGTGCAGCTCCTCGATAATGATAGCACCCTGTTACATGCATAATTCTTCCATAAGTTCCTTTGTGTCCATCATATAAACGTTCTTTTATATGATATTTAGCCCATTTAAAATCAATTGGTTGTGAAAATAGCATTTCTTCATGAAAAGATTTAGCATCTAATAATTCTAAAATCACTTTCCCTGTATACATTTCACTTTCTGGATTTAAAAAAGCAAGCTTATAAGCTGTTAACGTTATTGTTTGATACGCACAAATACAGCTATTATAAGGTTTTCCTGTATCAGGATTTAAACCTGTAGGAATATCTATCGCAATAACATCTACCTCTATATTATTTATAAGATCAACAACATATTTAACAATTCCTCTTAAATCACTATTAAGTCCAAAGCCAAATAATGCATCAACTACCACATCAAAATGTGGAACACTTTTTTGAAATTCTTCAAGTGTTTCTTCACTTACAAATAAACACTCTATCGATAAAGATTGTGCTTGGTCAAGATAATATCTATTTGCTTGACTGAGTTTTTCTTCTTTTCCAGTTAAGCAAAGTAATACCTCTTTACCTTCTTGGTGTAATTTAATTCCTAATGAAATCCCATCAGCACCATTATTCCCTGGCCCACAAACAATCATAATACATTGATACTTATCAAAATGTTTCAATAAACAATCACTGGCTTTATCTACTAATTGCTCAATTGAATAGCCATAATCCAACAATGCTTGATCATATCTTTTTAATTGACTACTTGTTGCAATATACAAAAAAATCACCCTCTTTAGATATATTATATCGTTTTTAAAGGCAAAAAAAAAGGTTTCAAATCGAAACCTTTATTGATATCTAAGTCCACATGTAAATTTACCTACACCAGAAGAAACTTTAACAACATCTCCTGTATGTGGTGCATGAACATATTGTCCATTTCCAATATAAATTCCTACATGTCCTGAACGCCATAAAATATCTCCAACTTCAAGTTCAGATAAACTTACTACTTTTTTAGCAGCAGCTTTTTGTTCTGATGAAGTTCTTGGAATATAAATACCATTTTGTCTATATACCCATTGTGTAAATCCTGAACAATCGAATGAATTAGGACCAGTTGATCCCCATACATATGGACATCCTGTTTTAGAAAGACCTGTATTAACAATTCTTTCTCCAGAGAATGTTACTTCCACTTGTAATTGTACTTCTGATTTATTACCTGCTGAATCCACACCTGTATATGTGACTGTCTTTACTCCTGTTGTAGAAGTATCAATTGTATTGAATGAAATCTTATCTTTCATATCACCATCTAAGTTATCTACGGCAGATGCAATATATGATTTTAAATCAACATTGCTTCCTTTATCAACAGATACTTTATTTGTTGATAAAACGATATTTGGTCCAGTAATATCTTTAACAGTAGCATTCAATGTTACTTTTGATGAATTGCCAGCGCCATCAGTAGCAATAATTGTCATTTCTTTTTGTTGATTTAATTGTTTAGTATCAATTGTTTCTTCTACTTTAGGTTCAATATTTGTATCTAAGTTATCACTAATTGATACATAGTCTTGCCATTTAAATTCACTACCATAATCTACTGTAATATCACTTCCTGATTTTAAAGTAATTTCTGGAGCTTGCATATCAGCAATAAAGAACTTAAACGCTTCTTCAGTTGTATTACCACTATTATCACTTACTGAAACATTAATTGTTTGTGTTCCTTGTTTTGAAGTATCTAATTGTTTATCACTTTCGATAAATGGTGTCACATCTCCATCTACATTATCCACTGCTTTAATATATGAAGATAAATCTTGACTACCATAAACTGGTACTTCAATATAATATCCATCATTTGCACCTAACATTTTTAATTTTGGTGCTTCTTCGTCAACAACATCTACTTGAATTGTTTTAACATCAGTATTATTAAACTGATCTGTTGCACGCACTTCAACTTGATATGTTCCTAATTGTTTAACATCTAAGGAATCATCATCAGCTTCTACTAACAGCTCACTTCTACTATCATGATTATCAACAACATCAATTGCATCCGTATCAAACTTTTCACCGTAAGGAATTTGAATATGACTTGATACAATCTCAGGCTTTTCATGATCCACACCAGCATAACCTACTAACATAAATGCAGCTACCCCAGCGATTGGAATAAACATTGCTTTTCTATTTTTAATTTTCTCATCAAACAATGTTTTGAGCTTGGTCTGTATGTCTGTTTTCATAATGTTCTACTTTTGAATTTTTTTAACCGTCTATTATCATAACACATTTTATTTAAAAATGCAAATTTGTAGAATTTATCAATCTTTTTTCAATTTTATTATACCCAAACAATCAATAATTAGTTTCATTCATTATTAAAAATATATTCTTTTAAAGTACAAAAAAAGCCGTGATTTTTCCACGACTTTTTAATATTAAGGTCTAATTGCACATGTAAAGCTACTTACACCAGATGAAACTTTTACAACATCTCCAGTTTGTGGAGCATGAATGTATTGGTTACCACCAATATAAATTGCTACATGTCCTGGTCTCCATAAGATATCCCCAGGTTGTGCACTCGAAATACTGATTACAGTACCAGATGATTTCATCGCACTTGATGAATGTGGTAAAGATTTACCAGCTTTAGCATAACACCATTTTACTAGACCAGAGCAGTCAAATGTATTTGGTCCTTCAGCACCCCATACGTAAGGGCACCCAAGTCTTGAATAGGCAGCACCTACAACTGATGTTCCGTAATAATTTGGTCTAGAAGTAGTACCAATAGCTACAGAACCTTTCTTAGAAGAAGTACGTACCGCATTAACTTTTACAGTTAATGACGCACTACCTTGATTTCCAGCAGAATCACTTACTGTATAAGTAGCTGTATAAGAACCAGCTTTTGAAGTACTTACAGAAGGAATTGATACTTTTCCTTTTACATCTCCATCTTTATTATCAGTTGAACTTGATAAGTAGTTAGATAAATCTAAACTTGCTCCTACGTTTACAGAAACTTCTGATTTTGATAAAGAAATTTTTGGCGCTTCTGTATCTTTTACAGCAACATTCAATTGAGCAGAAGATTCATTACCAGATGAATCAGTTGCTTTAATTGTTAAAGTTTGTACACCATCTTCTTTATGGTTATCAATGCTTCCTTCTACTTGAGGTTGAACGACACCATCAAAGTTATCTGTAACATCTACATAATCAGATAAGTTAAAATCTGACCCATAATTTAATGTAACATCTGCACCATTTTTCAATGTAACCACTGGTGCAGCATCATCAGTCACAGCAAAATCAATTGTTTTTTCTGTTTCATTTCCTGAAACATCTGTGGCTTTTAATGTAATTGTTTGTGTCCCTAATTTAGAAGTATCTAAAGTTTTATCTGCTTCAATAAATGGAGTTACATCACCATCTACATTATCAGTTGCTTTTACATAACTTGATAAATCACTACTTCCATTAACAGGAACTTCAACTACATAACCTTCATTTGAACCTAAAGTTTCAAATTTTGGACCTTCTTGATCCACTACTTTTACTGTAACTTCTTTTGTTGTTTCATTATTAAATGAATCAGTAGATGTTACAGTAACCTTATAATCTCCTAATTGTTCAACATTTAATGATGCAAGATCGGCACTTACTTGAATGTCTTCTCTGCTATCACGATTGTCAGTTACATCTACAGTATCAACATCAAATTTTTCTCCATAAGGAACCTCAATTTGATCAGATGTGATTTCTGGTGCTTTTGTATCAGCAGCAGCGTATCCTACTAACATAAATGTTGCAACACCTGTAATAGGTATAAACATCGCTTTTCTATTGACAATTTTTTCTTGGAAAAACTGAGTTAACTTCTCTTTGACTTTGTTTTCATCTACATATTGACTAACTCTTTCCTTAATATTTCTCTCCATTCGTCTCCTCCTTTCAACAAACACAAATGTATTATAACGTAAAATCAACTAAAAATCCACCCTTTGCCCTGTCTATACAAGTAGTAAATCCCTTGAATGTCAACCATAGTAAAGGATTTAGAAGATTCAATTTTTTTTAATTTTTTTTGAAAAAATCCTTAATTTTACGTAATCCTAAATAATATTTATGATTACTCTATGCTTTTCAAAGACTCAACCATGTCTATTTTTTTAAGAACTCTTCGCATATAAAGATTAATTAAGAATGTAAATGCCATTGTTAAAATAATAGCAATCATATAGCATCTGATATTAACTGTTCTAATAAACATCGCCATATCTACTTCAACCGTTCTAATCAAATAAGTATGAATAATCTTACCAAGACCAAGTCCAACAATCGAACCAATAAATGCTAAAATAATGTTTTCTCTAAAGACATAATCATAGACTTCTTTTGGATAGAAACCTAAAACCTTAATCGTTGCAATTTCACTTTTTCTTTCTTGAATATTAATATTTGTTAGATTATATAAAACAATAAACGCAAGTGCACCTGCACAAACAATTAAAATAAAGACAACACTATCTAAACTTTCCATTTGACTATAGAATCCTTCTGAAATACCACTGACATATTGAATAGAAGTAATATTTTCATGATGATCACAATAATTTGTAAGTTTCTTTTCACTTGCTTTTTTATTTAATTTAAAATATTGGCTATTATAATGAACTTCATCTTTGGTTAAGTTTTCATAGTATTTTGGAGACATATAAATATAATGTCTAAAATAAAGCTTATAAATACCTGCAATTTTTACTTTATAATCTTTATTATCTAATGATAATGTAAGTTGATCACCAACTTTTAAATCTAATATTTCAGCAAGTTTTGCATTGATGTAAACACCATCATCTTTAAGATTTAAAGTCTTGCCTGTTTGATAATCACTCATATGAATATATTGATCAAAATCTTTTGTTTCACTTGGAATTTCAACTGTTACCATTTGTTGATCAATCGTGATCGTTTTATTGTAAATACCCATTGTCGATTTCACTTGAGATTGCCCTTTAAAATCATCTTGTGCTTGTTTTTTTGTCGTTGCTGTTAAATCATCTTTATAATTTACAACACCATCATAAATCCACATATTGCCATATTGTTCGCTTGCTAGTGGAGAAACAGAATACTTGATTCCAAAACCAATAACGATCAATGCTGTACAACCTGCTATTCCAATAACAGACATAAAAAATCTCTTTTTATATCTAAAGATATTTCTCATTGTTACCTTTTGATTAAATGATAATCTCTTCCAAATAAAAGTAATTCTTTCAAGTAATATCCTTTTCCCTAGCTTAGGCGCTTTCGGTCTTAAAATTTGCGCTGGAACAGCTTGTAATTCTTTATAACAGACCATAAAAGTGACAAATAAAATAATCACGACTGAAATAATATATGTTTGTATACATGTTGCTAGTTCAAAAATAATACGTGTTGGTGCTCCTATATCAAACATCATAATACGATATAAATAGTAAATAATACTTGGGAAGAAATATGTTCCAAAAACAATTCCAATACTACTAGCAAAGAATGTTGCTAGAAAAGCATAGATCAAATATTGCATAATCACATCTTTTTTCTTATAGCCCAACGCTCTTAATGTTCCATTTTGTACTCTTAGTTCTTCAACCATTCTTGTCATTGTTGTCATTGAAACAAGAGCTGCTACTAAGAAAAAGAGCACTGGGAACAGAATTGATAAAGCTGATATTGAATCACAGTTACCACTATAACTTAAGATTGCTGCGCTTTCATTTTTAGTTAAGGTAATGATTTTTCCTTTTTGTAAATCAGCTACTTGTTGTTTAGCTTCATTTAAATCACTTTGTGCTTGATCTAATTTTACTTTAGCTTCTTCTAATTGTGGTAAGTTACTATCTAAAGTATTTTTAGCTTCGTCTAATTGTTTTTTAGAATCAGCAAGTTTGATTCCTGTTTGATCTAAAAGAGCTTTAGAAGCCTTTATTTTTTGATTTGAGGCATCTAATTGTTGTTTACTTTGTACAAGTTGAGCATTTGTTTGATCTAAAACCGTTTTATTTTGATCTAGTTCTTGTTTAATAACAGGTAATTGTGTTTTTAAAGTAGTGATTTGTGATTCATTTTGTTTTAATTGATCATAGCTTACAATCAAAGTTTGTACTTGTTGATAATAAGGTGAATCGCTTGGAATATTTTTAGCTTGTTCATAACCGCCAAATTGACTTAACGCAGCTTCAACAGTTTGGATAGATGTATCATATTGATCAACTTTTTCTACATAATCTAAATAAGTCTGGTAACCTGCTTGGTATTGTTTAAGTCCTTCTTGGTATTTTTGATACCCTGTTTGATATTGACTTAAACCAACTTGATATTGTTTTAAACCACTTTGGTATTCTTTTAAACCTTGTTGATATTGAAGATATCCTTGATCATATTGTTTTTTACCATCAAGATATTGATTCATACCATTTTGATAAGCATCCATTCCCTCTTGATATTGTTTTAGACCATCTTGATACTCTTTTTCACCATCAGCTATTTTATTCAAAGCATCTTCTTTTGTTTGATTGTAAAAATCAAGATTATAATCTTTTAAAATTGCTTTGATTTTTTTATTGATTGGTTTTACATACTCATCATAATCATCATCAAATTCATATAAATGATTTTCATTTTTTAAATGAATACGCAAATCATTATAAAAAGTCTTTTGATCATGTAAATCAAACAATTCATTAGGAACAGCCATATGTTCATTTCCTTGATTTAAAACAAGAATAAACCCACTATTATTCCCATCACCTAAACTGTTTGTACCTCTTTCTAAATTACTTACATAGCGACTATCATTAATGATTCCTACAATTTTATATTCTTTTTTACCATAATCATTTTCTAAAGTAATTTGATTATTTAATTTCAAAGATGATTTTTTTATATACTGATAATCCATCAAACATTCATTATCTTTTTGAGGGTATCTTCCCTTTAATAATTCAGGTAGGTCTACCCCCTTTGAAAAATCATCATCACTATAAACTGTCATCCCGATATTTGCTTTTTCATCATATGACATTAAAGCATCAAAGCGAAAACCATAATCAACAGCTTCTACTCCTTTTACTTTTTCAACTTTTTGAATAATAGATTCATCAAAACCATATGTTGCAATATAGTTCAAATCATTCCATTTATATGTTTGTAAATAATTGTGCATTGATTCTTTCATAATCAAAGGACTTTGTCGAAGTCCTGCAAAAAATGAAGCTCCTAAAAAAACAATACAAAAAATAGATAAAAATCGTGCTTTTGTTTTTTTAATAATTCTTATTTGATTTTTAACATAAGCATTTCTTTTCATTATTACCACTCAATTTCTTGAATAGGTTGAGGATGTTCATTTAAAAACATTTGATCAACCTTCCCATTTTTTAAATGAATCACACGATCTGCCATTGGAGCTAAAGCACTATTATGAGTAATCACAATAACTGTCATTTTATACTTATCACACATTTCTCTAAGCAAAGCTAAAATAGCTTTCCCTGTTAAATAATCTAAAGCTCCCGTTGGTTCATCACATAAAAGTAATTTAGGATTTTTCGCAATCGCTCTAGCAATTGCTACACGTTGTTGTTCTCCACCTGATAATTGCGCAGGAAAGTTATTCATACGATTTTCTAGCTCTACCCTTTTTAAAACCATTTTTTCATCTAAAGGATCTTTAGATATTTGTGAAGCAAGTTCAACATTTTCTAAAGCTGTTAAGTTTTGCACAAGATTATAAAATTGAAACACAAAACCAATATCATCTCTTCGATATTGTGTTAATTTCTTTTCATCATATAAAGCCACATCTTGACCATCAACCATAATAGATCCACTTGTTGCTTGATCCATTCCTCCAAGAAGATTTAAAATCGTTGTTTTTCCGGCCCCACTAGGACCTACAATAACTACAAATTCTCCTTTATTAACTTCAAAATTCACACCATTACTTGCATGAATTTCAATATCTCCTACTTTATATGTCTTTTTGACATCTTTAAACTGAATAAAAGAATCCATAAAATACCTCTCTTTCTTATTTTATGATAAAATAATTATAGCATATTTAACGGAGGTACATTTATGAAAATTATGATTTTATCCGATAGCCATTCAATGACTAAACAAACTCTTTTAAACTTCATCAACCAACACCCAGCTGATTATTACATTCACTGTGGTGATATTTATATGCCTTATTCTCCTTTAGAAATAGATAATTTCTATAATGTAAGAGGAAATAATGATTTTGCGGATATTCCCAAAGATTTAACCCTTACAATCGACGGTTTAAATTTTTTTATTTGTCATGGTCATCTTTTTCATATAGATGAATCTATGTATGATTTAGAACAATATGCATTAAATCATAAAATAGATGTTGTTTGTTTTGGTCACAGTCATAATCCTACTTGTTATAAAAAAGAAAATACTCTTTTTATTAATCCAGGAAGTGTAACTTTTCCTAGAGGAAATTATCCTCATCCTACTTATTGTATTTTTGATACGGAAAATCACGAAGTTCAATTCTATGATTTAAAAGAAAATCAGCCATGTAATCCTTTTGAAGTAAAGAAAAAAGAATCCTTTTTTAAAAGATTCTTTAAATAATTATTTTTCCATAATGATAGATGTTGGTAAAATACTCTTATAAAGTTTGATACTTAATAAATAGCTTATTAATAATGGAACAATTTGAATTAATAAAATAATTAAAAACAAATAGAACGTAATTTTAGCTTTAATAAGTAAATTACATAAGATAATGATTTGATAGGATAGCGGCAGTAAAAGAATAACTCCATAGAAACAAATCATTTCTTTTTTTATGATCTTTTTTAATTGTTCAATAGAAAATCCTAAACAGCAAAGATTTTCAAAGTTTCCTTTTCTTTTATAAAGTTCCATTCCTATTTTAAAGACAATCGTTAAAGCCATTAAAATCATCACGGAAACATAAGACATTAAAGCAACCATTGAAACAAGTGGCTGTTTTAATGTATAGACTGTAATACATGTAAGTAAAACAGAAGATAATAAAGAAATAAGTAAAAGGCTAAAAATCTTTTGTAGATCACTATGAAAGAAACCATAAGCAATCAAATCTACAGAATTTTCTAATGATTGATTCTTTTGCCTTTTTCGAATATATTCTGGTAATACTTTTTTAATAAGCCCTGATATTCCTATTAAACCAAATAAAGCTATAAACATATAAGAAGTTGAATCTTTCACAAATAAGAATAAAACCATTGGCACAAAATAAAGAATAATAAAAACTTTACTCGTAATTTGTGGACCTTTTAAACCACTTAAATCTATTTTATTTTTATCATGAATCATAGAATTAATCGTACTTCTAACACAATACCCCAAATTCAACATAGAACACCACATAACTTCAAAAGCAAGAATCATAAATGTTGCTGGAAAAGTTTGGCTTGATAAATAGAAAAGCTGTCCATTATATTTAAATGTCATCATAAACAAAGAATTGATCGTTGGAATGAGTAAATAACCTAAAACAAGACCTAAAGGAATCGCACAAAGCATAATCGTAAAGACTTGTAAGAATAAGTAGAAGCCTAATTGATAAATACTTGCTCCTGACATCAAAATAATCGAAATTTCTTTTCCTTTATTAGAAACATAAAAGTTATTTGCGAGAAAAACACAAAGCATAGCAATGACAATCACAAAGACTGCAATCGGTGTCACAAAGGTTGTATCATCTTTTCCTAAATGAATACCTGAATAAGGATTAAATGTAAGATTAAAAAAAGAGAATATAAAAATAGTTGTAAGTAAGAATGTCAAAAAGTAGAAAATACTTTTTGACATATCTTTTTTTAATGAAATCAAAGATAACTTAAAAATACCCATTATTCAAACAACTCTTGTGATTCACTTGAATTAATATCAACTATTTTATAAAAATATTCTTTTTGAGATAAACCTTCTCTTTCAATTGTACGATCAATAATGCCATCTTTAATATAAAGAAGTTTTGATGAATAAGATGCAATCTTACTATCATGTGTAACCATTAAAATAGAAACCCCTTCTTTTTCATTTAATTCTTTAAAAAGCGATAAAATCTCATGAGAATTTTTACTATCTAGATTTCCTGTTGGTTCATCAGCAACAATCAATTTAGGATTAGTAACTAAAGCACGACAAATAGCTACTCTTTGTCTTTGACCACCAGAACATTCATTAGGAAATTTATCTAATGTTTGTTCAACATTTAATTTTTTAGCAACTTCCTGAACTCTTTGCGTAATTTCTTTTTTATTGACATTTGCAAGAGTTAGAGGAACAGCAATATTTTCAAAAATCGTTAAACTATCTAATAAATTAAATTCTTGGAAAATAAAACCTAAATTTTCATATCTAAATTTACCAATTTCTCCTTCAGACATCACACGTACTTCTTTTCCATTAATAAAGACTTTTCCTTTTGTAGGAATATCAATAGTTGAAAGATTATTAATAAAAGTTGATTTTCCCGCTCCAGAAGGACCCATAATACATACGAATTCCCCTTCATACATCGTAAGTGAAACTTCATGTAAAGCTTCAAATAACGTTTTTGTCCCTATTCCATATATCTTAGTAATTTTATCAGCAACAAGTATTTCTTTTCTTTCCATTTTATTTTCCTCCTTTAATTGGTTTAACAACTGCATTTATATATTGAACATAAGTAATAAATCCTGAAACAATAATTGGAATAATATAAGATAAAATATAAATATAGGCAAATTGTAATGACATATCTCCATAATAAATAAACCGACCTGAAATAAACATAATATAAACAAGCGGTATAAGTATTAAAACAAAGTAATAACTGATAACTTCTTGTCTTACTATTTTTCTAAGTTCTTTTCTGGTATATCCAATCTTCCATAAATTCACAAATAAAGTTTTTCTCGTTAATGCTTCCATTGATAGCTTATAAATGATTGAAACGACTAATAAAACAACCACTACAATATAACCAATAACGCCTGTAGTAAATTCTCGTGGAGAATTTTGGTTTGCTGCAAGTACTGCTAACATTCCAGTTACAGCAACGGTCATTAATGAAAACAATAACAAAGATCTTTGAATCGAATAATTTAAGTTAGAAATAGAAATTAAAACATATCTTTTAGTAAGAAAAATACCTCTTTTAAGATTTCTTACAAAATCAGGTAAAACATAGCGAATCACTCCTATTGCTCCACCTAAGCCAACAATCGTTGGAGCAATATAAGCTGTTGGTTCATGGGGATTCATAAACATCATCACAATCCCAAAAACATATATTCCAAAAAATAAAACAGCTTTACTTTTCTTTGTATTTCTTTTTACTTTCATTTCTTTTTCTTGCGAAAGTAACGTTTGAATATCATTTTTATGTAAAAATCCTGCTGTTAAAACACAAATCATTGATAAAACAATCGCTACAAGAATAAATGAATAAAGATATGCTTCTTGAGGAATATAAGAAGGATCTTTATGTACACCTAACATTTGATACATATAGGCATTAGAAAAGGGAACAACACATCTTCCTATTAAAATACCTAGTGGTGTTGCTAGAAGCAACAAAGTGAATGTTTGATACAAGACATACATTGTTGAATTAATATAGCCAGAACCTGACATTGCCATAATAGCCAGTTCTGTCGTCTTTCTTGATAAAAAGAAATTATTTGCAAAGAAGACCATAAAACAACAAAAACAAATAATCAAAAACGATAACACAGATGAAAATGGCATTTGTACATCACTCCATGTCCCACCACTTCGAGCAATCGCTTGATCAGCTAAATCTGGATTATTAATAATATTGAAA
Source organism: Faecalibacillus sp. H12 (assembly GCF_013361255.1). Taxonomy (NCBI): domain Bacteria; kingdom Bacillati; phylum Bacillota; class Erysipelotrichia; order Erysipelotrichales; family Coprobacillaceae; genus Faecalibacillus; species Faecalibacillus sp. H12. The sequence goes on from NZ_JABWDK010000041.1 coordinate 12,876, forward strand.
AACACAAAACATACGGCAACCGCAAATATCAGAGTAATTCCATAAAATAAACTCTTTTTATAGTCTTTGACAAGCATTCTCATTGAAAATTTAAAAATTCCCATAACAACCTCCTATTTAAATAATTCTTTAATTTTATCTATTGAATGAATACAACTTTCTATTTCTTCTTCAGATAAAATCATTTTCATTTTATTCATGATATCTTGATAGATATCTTCTGTTTCCTGAATCAAATTTTTTCCTTTATCCGTAATAACAATACGTGTATGACGTTTATCAAAATGACTATTTCCCATTAAAAGCCAACCTTTATCTTCTAAACGAAAAACAATTCCCACAACTGTCGAATGAGGCAATTGAAAATTTTGACAAATCGTTTTTTGATAAACCGATTCATTTGTTTGAGCTACAAAACGAATAATATTTAATTCATTGAATTTAAGCCCATAAGGTTTTAGCTTCTTATTGGCATACTTATTCATCTGTGTCGTCAACAAATCTAACACCACCAGTGCTTGATATTCTTGGCCCATACATATCCCCCTTTTTCAATTATAATAGCGCTTACATACAAGCACAATAAAAATATGTCGAATTCGACATTTTTTTTAAAACTCGGTTAAGATCCATATTTTTTTACATGTTATCCCTTGAATTTTAATTTTTTCATAAAATAAAAGACATTCTAGAATAAGTTCTAAAATGTCTTTAAAGTATTTCATCAGTTCCCCCTAAATAATAAGTCACAACTGTAATTAATTCTTTAGCTATATCTTTTACATATTTATCAGAGGTTTCTTTATTGACTTGAACAATAAAGAAAATATCTTTGCTTTCATTTGTGACTTTTGTTTTATCTACTTGTCTTATTTCACTATAACAAATAATATCATTGGCATCATCTATATAACTATAAATACCTGCCTTGACCTCTTTAGCCTCTTCACTCCCTAAAGAAATATAGTTTTCATTTCCTTGAGTTAGTCTTAAAGTAATATTTCCCTCTATTTTATCTAAATCATGGCTCCTAAAGCTAATTTAGTATCCATAGAAATTAAATTATAGAGATCAACTAAGGGGTTGATTTTATGAAATTCTTGTTTCTTTAATAGATTTTTTAAAAGACGTTTAACATGAACATCTATATAATCATTTAAAGAGGAAGAATACACTGTATTATCAATATCATGTATTCTTACACCTTTAATTTTAACTCTTAAATCAAGTACTTCTGGTTGTACTTTAAATTCAAATTTTCGATTCATCCCCTATTTTCCTTTTAAAAAAGGAAAAATAATTTCCCTAATCTTGAATTAAAGGTGTTGATAAATAACGATCTCCACCATCTGGTAATAAG
>NZ_JABWDK010000042.1:0-13604 GCF_013361255.1 Faecalibacillus sp. H12
GAAACTAGGTTCTTTATTAATACCTTTCCTAATTTCTAAATACATTATAGTTCTTATTTTTAGCACTGTCAATAGATGAGTGCTAAAAATTATAAACTTATACTTATACTTAAAATCAACCCAAGGATTCCTACAACCATAAAACATAAAGAGATTCCTGCTGCTTTTTTTCTTTGAATCATTTTTATTTTTTGATTAGAATCAATAGAATTTATAGGATAGTTTCTTCTTCCTATCAAATAAAGTAATAAACCACTTGAATTATTTCCATTACTTGCGAGTAATCCCCATAGTTTAGGATGTTTTAAACCACGAATTGTGGCATCAATCACCGTTAATTGATAAATTTGATAAACTGTTTCAATTCCCCCAACAAGTGCAATAGCCGCACATATAATCGCTAAAATACTTTTTACTTCCATGATCCGTTCCTCCTTAAATACGTTTAATCATTTGATAAAGCAACAATGATGAACTCACAATAGCAAGACAAAAGATCATCACTAAATAATAACTTTTACTTGGTAAAAGCATTCCTAGTGTAACCAATAAGATTACCACAATAATATTTAAGATAATCGCTCTTAATAGTTTTTGATTACTTTTAACAACGTTTGTGCTTTCTTGTAAATGTTCCATCATTGCATCGTCCCCTTTCAATAAATCATCAAGACTTATGGAATAAAGGTTGCTTAACTCAATGACACTTATAATATCAGGATAAGATTTTTCATTTTCCCAATTGGATATTGTTTGACGAGAAACATTTAGTTTTTCAGCAATGACTTCTTGAGTCAAATCCCTATTTAAACGTGCCTCCTTTAGTTTTTTACCTATTTCCATATTTTCTTTCTCCTTTCATTTTCATTTTTTCATAATCTATTGATAGAGTCTATCAAACATCTTTTACATAGGACTTTTTTCTTGTCAAAATTATTTGACATAGAAAAAAAGACGCTTTAAAAGGCGTCAAATACTATAAAATAAGTTCAATCATTACTACAACAAAGCATCCAATACAAGCGACTTGAATAAGACTTAATTCTTTATAAGACGCATAAATAATAATGATTGTCGCAACGATTCCAGAAATCAAATGACCTGTTGAATAAAAAATATCTGGGAAGGTCATCGCTGCAAGGACCGTATAAGGAATATAATCCAAAAAGGATTGAATGGTTGGGTTCGTAATTTTTTTATTAATAAAGACAAGTGGTATCGCACGAATAGCATAAGTAATAAGCGACATGATCGCTAAATAAATATAAAACTGTTTATCCATGTGCTTCCCCCTTATTAAATAACACAGCGCCTATAAAAGCACTTGCAAGAGCTGAAATCGTCATCGCAAAACCACTTGATAATTGATTGATGATGGGTAAGTAGTAAAAACCTGAACGGATAATAATTGCAAGAGCTACTACTTTAATTATATTTTTATCTTTTTTCATTCCTGGAATAATAATTGCGATAAACATTGCGTATAAAGCAATTGATAAAGCATTACTAATGACCGTAGGTACAATAGAGCCAAGCATTGCCCCTAAGGTTGTTCCAAGCATCCATCCTGCCGTAGAAATTGAAGCAAGCCCAAAGAAGTAAGTCCGACTCACATTTTCTTCAAGCATCGATAAGGCAAAGATTTCATCGGTAATAAAAAAGCTTAAGAGCCATTTATAAATTCCTTTAAACTTTTCATCTACTTTTTGGGAAAGTGAAAGTGACATAAACGCATAACGAATATTCACGGTCAATTCCACGATTGCCATTTCTAAATAGGTCCCTTGTCCTGCAATAATTCCTAGTGAAGCAAATTGCCCTGCTGAAGTAAGATTCAATAGCGAGATCAAAACTGCTTGTATCACGCTAAATCCCATTGATACAGCAATCGCACCAAAAGAAAAAGACACAGATAAATAGCCTAAAGCAATTGGTATTCCATTTTTCATTCCTCTTTTTATTTCTTTCATAACGTGTCCATTATACAAAAAAATCCTCGATAACTCTACAATTACCGAGGAATATTTTAGGCAAATTTTTCAACAATTGGTTTTGATACCAATTTATTCCATGTACTAATTAATGGACCTGTTCCAAACATTAAAATAATTGTCGCAATTCCTAATGGTCCACCTGTAATAAACCCAATTAAAACACAAATAACATCTGTCATAATACGACATACTGAATAAGATGGTGACATCACATCTGCCATATAAATAGATAAAGCATCATAACATCCTGTTCCAAGATCTGATGTGATATATAAAGAACATCCAAGTGTAACAAATAAAATACCAATCGCTAAAACCACAAATTTCATTGGTAATGAAAATGGTATAACATCTGGTGAAGAAACATTAAATAATTGACAATAAACATTATTAAAGAATTGTACAAAGAAACCGAGTAAAAACATATTAATAATGGCACCAATATTTAAATATTTTAAATTACTTCTACTTAATAAAATTAAAACTAAAAATAAGACCGCATTAATACTTCCTTGAAAAACACCTAAAGGTATATTTAATAAACCACTAATCCCTGTTGTCATTGAGGTAAATGGATCAATTCCCATTTGTGATATACGACATGTTGAAACACCTATAGCGATAATAATATTTCCAATTAAAGAAATAATTGCTAGTTTGATTGAAAACTTAAATTTCATACTTTCATCCTTTCAAAAGTATTATACTTATTTTTTAATCTTTTAATTTTATTTTCAAATTATGAAAAACTATCTCAAAAATGAGATAGCTTCATAAATCATAAAAATCATTTCTGTATTGATTATAAGAAGAAGGAGAAAGAGTAAGATCCAGGGAATAACCTTTTTAATCATTTTCTATTTTCTTAGGAAAGATAATTGTTGTCTTAAAGAGATCACCATCTACATTCACTTCAAAAGTTCCACCTTGAACCTCCACAAAGCTTTTGCAGATGGCAAGTCCTAAACCAGATCCTTCACTTTTACGTGAAGCATCTCCTTGTACAAATCTTTCTGTTAAATCACCTGGATTAGATATTTCATGGGCTGAAATATTTTTGAAAACGACAATGACTTGTTGATTCGTTTCAATGATTTGTAAATAAACTCGTGTATGTTCTAAAGCGTATTTACAGATATTTTGACATAAATTTTCTAAAACACGATAAGTTTTTTCACTGTCTAAATGACAAATGATTTTTTTATTTTCATAATCATTTTTTAGATTTAAATGATGATGTTCAAATTGTTCTTGATATTCAAAGAGAACTTGTTGTAATAAGGCATGAATATCTAAATCTATAGGATTTAATTGAATATTACCACTATTGACTTTAGATACTTCAAATAGATCTTCAATAAGTGTTTTTAATCTTTTAGTATTACGATCTAAAATATCAATATATTCATCTTGTTGTTCTTTTGATAAATCTTCATTTTTTAATAAATCAATATAAGAAATAATAGATGTTAAAGGTGTTTTTAAATCATGAGAAACATTACTAATCAATTCTGTTTTCATCTTTTGTGATGCGACTTCCTTACTTACCGCATCTTTAAAACCATCATTGATACAATTAAGTTCATCTTTTAAGGAATTAAATAAACCAAGATCTTGATTGATTTTATCATTAAATTCACCTTGAGCTAAATGATTGGCTGATTGTAAAAGAACTTGATAATCATTGCTTACTTTTGAAAGTAGCTTTTTAGAAATCAACATAATAATGATGGCACAAATCAAAGAAATAAAACATGTAAAAATAAGATAAATACGTGGACTAATATAATAAAGATTTCCTATAATTCCCATAAAAAAATAAACAAATAATAGAATTCCTTCAATACAAATACCACTGATTAAACCTATTTTAAGAATGATATTTCCTTTTTGATTCTTTAAATCAAATTGTGTTAAGCTTTTAATTTCATCTTTAAAATAGTGATAAGCACTACAAACAAGCGTATGTTCTTTAATAAAGTCTTTACCAAAAACAAGAATAGATTTGATATAAAAGATAAAATACATAATCATGGCATAGAAAACAAACCAACCACCTACATTGATAATCGGTTCAATCGCAACACCGGCACCAGCCATTCCCCTTTCTCTTAGCATCCAAGCAAAAGTTCCTTGCCAAGAGGCCCTTAATACTTCTGTCATGCCAGCAAGCCACATTTCAATTAAAATAATATAAATAAAGAACATAAAGAATAATTTAACTTTAACAACTGTTTTAAAAGGTTCAATTTCAATCAGTTTTCTGACTGGCACAAATAACATAAAAATGACAAGAGCTGCAACAATAATAAAGACATAGGTTACTAAAACATCAGAAATGGATCCTTGTTTAGAACATAATTCTTCTAAATAACAATTTGTTGGTAATTTTTTAGGTATCGCAATCAATACTTTAATGTTTGTTGGATTATTGATGGTTATTTGATTAATAATATCACTATTACCTTCATCTAAATAATTATTTTTAAAAAGTTGATCAAAGGAAGTATTGTAGAAGGATCCTTCCCAATCGCTGGTTTGATTTCCCTCAAGAGAAACATTTCCATTTTCATCATAATCAATGGTTGCATACCATTGATAGTCATTTAATACTTTTTTATCTTGAGTTTCAAATGCTTTTTTTAAATTCTTTTTAGAATTTGTGAAAAAGATTTTTTCATCTGTTTTATCATAAACATAATATTTTATTCCTTTTGTTTCATGATTATTTTCATCTTCTAAATTATAAATATAATCATTAAAAGCATCTTTTAAAGGATAGTCATCATAAACCTTAAGTTGGTCAACATCACCTTCAACATAGTAATGAAGTAAATCATAATTTCCTTTTCTTCTTTGAATTTTCATATCTAATAAAATACTTTTACTTGTAAGTATTTCGGTAATTCTACTTCGATTATTATCAAAATCAAGTTTAGTCGAAGTCATTTTTTCTTTTACACCATAACTTAAATAAGTGACTAATGAAGCAATAATCAATACAGAAAATAAAAGTATTTTAAGTAATCTGTTTTTATTTTTCATGTTTCCTCCTATTGTTTATCAATTTTATATCCAACACCCCAAACAACTTTTAAATATTGTGGTTTTTTAGGATTAATTTCTATTTTTTCTCTTAGATTACGAACATGAACCATCACTGTTTCACTATTAATGGCTTCTTCATTCCAAACACGTTCATAAATATCATCGGCAGAAAAAACCTTTCCCGCATTTTTCATTAATAATTCTAAGATTTTAAATTCGATTGGTGTTACTTTTACCTTTTTGCCATCAACTGAAACAGTTTTAGTATCTACATTCAGTTCAAGACCACCACAAAGATAAATAGAATCACTTTCTTTGGGTGCTGTCGCATCTAAATAACGTCCATAACGTCTTAGATGGGAACGAACACGTGCCATCAATTCCATCGGTACAAATGGTTTGGTAACATAATCATCACCACCTAAATTAAGTCCCATGATTTTATCAATATCTTCTGATTTTGCTGAAAGAAAAATCACTGGAAAATCATATTTTTCCCTTAACTTTGCGACCATTGTTAGACCATCCATACGTGGCATCATAATATCAACAATGGCAAGATGAATTGTTTCTTTTTCCACAATTTCTAAACCTTCAAAGCCATCATTTCCAACATACACATCGTATCCTTGATTTTGTAAATAAATTTTAATTGCATTGGCAATTTCATTGTCATCTTCGACAACTAATACATGATATTTTTCCATTCCCTTTTTAACTCCTTATCTAAGCATTGAAAACAATGCAAAACTAATACATATATAACCTGCATATACACAGCTTATTAAAATGATTTTGTTTATTCTTTCCATCTTCCTCACCTCTTGCCTTAAAGTATAGAGATGATTTATAAATATTTTCTTTTTATATTTCTAAAGATTTTCTTAAGATTAAAACTATCTCTATTGTACATAATCTTTTGTAAAAAAGGAAATCTCTTATAAATATAAGATTATTTGTCTATTTTTACCTAAATTATTAAAATAACTCTTATGTAACATGAGAGTTTGATATAATGAATTTGAGGTGAATACTATGAATAATGATTATTTAAGTATTGGTGAAATGGCCAAAATGAATCATATCACGGTAACAACATTAAGGTTGTATGATGAACTTGATTTATTGAAGCCTGTTTATGTTAATCCTGAGACAAATTATCGCTATTATGATATTAAACAAAATGCACGTTTGGATTTGATTCAATATATGAAAGAACTGCAAATGAATCTTAAAGAAATTAAGGAACTTCTTGATAAAGAAGATATTAATTTAATTGAAGCAATTTTAATTAAAAAAAAACAACAACTTTCTATACAAATCAATGATTTACAAAGAACTAAAGATGCTATTTCAAGAACGATTTATAGTTTGGAAAGATATCGTAAATCACCCCCAAGCGGGACAATTACTTTAGAATATATTGATCGAAGAAGGATCTATGTCATGCATACTAATATTAATTTTTATGAACATGATTTAAATGTTTATGAATATCTTTTAACCCAATTAAAAAATGATTTGATTGCACATCATTATCCCCAAATTTATTATTGTAATGCGGGAACTTTTCTTAATAAAGAACGATTTTTAAAACAAGAGTTTATTTCAGATCGTATTTTTGTTTTTGTGGATGATCATTTTCCTGAAAAAGAAATACAAGTGATTGAAAATGGAATGTATGCTTGTATTTATCTTGATGATTTTCATCAAGAAATCAATTATGCCAAACGTCTTCTTGATTATTGTAAGATGAATCATCTTACAATATGTGGGGATTATATTTGTGAAGTCTTAAGTGAACTCAGTATTTTTGATCATCATGAACGTTCCATGTTTTTAAGATTACAAGTTCCTGTTTCTTTTGAAAAATAGTTGACTCTCTTCCTGGATAAGAGTCTATGATGTAAGTGAAAGAAATAGGAGGCATGAATTATGGAAAAGATTAAAGTTGTACAATATGGTTGTGGAAAGATGGCAAAATACATCATCCGTTATCTTTATGAAAATGGAGCTATGATTGTTGGTGCTATCGATACAAATCCCGCAATTGTAGGAATGGATATTGGTGATTTTGCAGAACTTGGTGTTAAAACAGGAGTATGCATTTCTGATCAAGCAGATAAAGTTTTAGATGAAACAGATCCTGATATTGCCGTTGTTACTTTATTTAGTTTAGTCAGTGATTGCTTCGATCATTATGTAAAATGTTTGTCAAGAGGAATTAGTGTTATTTCTACATGTGAAGAAGCAACATATAGTTGGACAACAGATCCAGTTCGTACAAATCAATTAGATGTTATTGCAAAAGAAAATGGATGTACTTTTGTTGGTAGTGGTATGGAAGATGTCTTCTGGGTAAATATGGTTGGTTTAGTAGCCGGTGGATGTCATTCCATTAAAAAGATTGAAGGTGCTGTAAGTTATAATGTTGAAGATTATGGATTAGCTCTTGCCAAAGCTCATGGTGTTGGTTTAACTCCTGAAGAATTTGAAGCAAGTATTGCCCATCCTGAAGTATTAGAACCTTCATATGTATGGAATTCAAATGAAGCCTTAGCAGCACGCATGGGATGGACAATTAAATCTCAAACACAAAAATGTGTTCCTTATTTCCATGAAACAGACTTATATTCATCAACTTTAGGTGAAACAATTCCAAAAGGAAACTGTATTGGAATGGCTGCTGTTGTAACAACAGAAACTTTCCAAGGTCCTGTTATTGAAACACAATGTATTGGTAAAGTCTATGGTGAAGATGATGGTGATATGTGTGATTGGAAAATTACAGGTGAACCAGATACAGAGTTTCATGTTGTAAAACCTGCAACGGTTGAACATACATGTGCAACAATTGTCAATCGTATTCCAACTGTTTTAGTTGCACCTGCTGGTGTAGTTACAGTTGATGAATTAGATCGTTTAGATTATTTAACTTATCCTATGGAATATCATATTTAATGTAAAAGCAGAGCCTAAGCTCTGCTTTTTTGATAGAAAACAATACTTTCATAAGGTTTAAGAGTTCCCTTTTGATGCTTTTCATAGTTTTTAATTAATATTTTTTCATCATTTAGAATAGAGGTATCATAACCAACTTCTTGATTACTAAAATTACAATAAACTATCATTTCTTCATCTTTATAAAGTCGTTTGTATGCAAAGATATTTTCATCATCTTTCATTATTAACTCATATTTACCTAAAGTAATGATTTCATATTCTTTTCTTAATTGAATTAATTTTTGATAAGTATGAAAAATAGAATTTGTATCTTTCATTTCTGCTTCAGCATTGATTGTTTGATAATTTGGATTGACCATGATCCATGGTGTTTGATTACTAAATCCTGCATTTTTACCTTTGTTCCATTGCATTGGTGTTCTAGCGTTATCTCTACTTGATTTTCTCATATAGCGTAACATATCTTCATGACTTACCGATTTTTCTATTTCTACAAGTTGTTTGTAGCTATTGAATGTTTCAATATCTCGATAATCATCAAGTGAATTAAAAGGTACATTTGTCATCCCCAATTCTTCCCCTTGATAAATATAAGGTGTCCCTTGCATCATATGCAAACATATCGCCAACATTTTTGCTGATTTTTCATGACACAAAGGAGAAGAAGTATCACCAAATCTTGAAACACATCGTGGTTGATCATGATTATTCCAGAACAAAGAATTCCAAGCCTGTTGATACATTCCTACTTGCCATCTCGACATAATTTGTTTTAAATCTTTTAAAGAAAATCTTTGATCTGTCCATTTATTAACTTCTGCACCATCAACATTCATTAGTTCAAACTGAAAGACCATGCTTAATTCTTTATTATCTAAAGGAGCATATTTTTTAGCATCCTCGATTGTTACAGCAGGGGTTTCTCCTACTGTTAAAAGTTCTTTTCTAGAAAATACTTTTTGATTCATTTCTTGAATATATTCATGAATATGTGGTCCATTTGCACATACTTGATGACCATTAATAGTACTGTCTACATAGTATTGACTTTCATCCTTACTAATAAGATTAATGACATCTAAACGAAAACCATCAACACCTTTATCTACCCAGTAATTCATAATATCAATACATTCTTGTCTTACCTTAGGATTTTGCCAATTTAAATCAGGTTGTTTTTTAGAAAATAAATGCAAATAATACTCATTTGTCTTTTCATCAAGTTCCCAAGCTGAGCCTTGAAAGCAGCTTGTCCAATTATTTGGAACATCTCCCTCATTTCCTTCTTTCCAAATATAATAATCTCGATAAGGATTATTTTTAGATTTTTTACTTTCTTGAAACCAAAAATGTTCATCACTTGTATGATTAAAAACTAAATCAAGAATAATTTTGATATCTTTTTGATGCGCTTTATCTAATAATTCCTCAAAATCACTCATTGTTCCAAATTCACTTTGAATACTTCTATAATCAGAAATATCATAGCCATTATCATCATTTGGAGATTTAAAAATAGGGGTTAACCATAATACATCAACACCTAATATTTTTAAATAATCAAGTCTTGAAATAATACCTTGTAGATCTCCCACACCATCATTATTACTATCTTGAAAGCTTTTTACATAAATTTGATAAACAACACTCTTTTTCCACCATTCCATATTGATTCCTCCTGCTTTTATTATTCTCTTTTTATAAAGGAAATTCATTGCCTTTTTTAACAATTTATAGTCAATTATTAACTTTTCGATATTTTGCTGGTGTTGTATGATATTCTTTTTTAAAAACATTTTCAAATGATTTTACATTTTTAAATCCATGATTTAAAGCAATATCAATGATTTTCATGTTAGTATGTATTAAATCATAATAAGCATGTTTTAATCTTATTTTTTGTAGATATTGATAAAAAGTTGTTCCTGTTTGTTTTTTAAAATAGCGGGTCAGTGAATTAGGATGAAAGTGAAATTGTTCAGCTATAATTTCAAGTGTTAAATCTTGGTTATATCTTTTTTCTATTTCTTCTATTATTTTATAAATTTCTTTTGTGTTTTCTTCTTGTTTTTTATCTAATAAACAATCCTGTATGAGTTTTTGATAAAGTTGATACATTAAAATATGTTGTTCTATTGGTAAAAGATGGTGAATATATTTCATTTCTAACCAAGGTTTAAACCATTCTTTGTTTGATGGAGCTTTTAATTTAAAGAAATAAGATTGAATTTGAAATTCTTTAAAGACATCAACTGACAACAAATATGTATATAAATGTGTAAATTCAGGAAAATTGAATTGATGTACACTATGTGAGTTAATAATAAACATTTCCCCTTGATAAAATATTTCTTTCTTTCCATCGATACATGCTTCTACTTTTCCTGAAACGACATATACAACTTCAATATCTTGATGATAGTGGGAACTTACTGGTCGACTTTTATTAAATTGATGATTATAAAAAACAATAGGATATTTAATATTTGTTTTAACGATTTCTAGATGATGATCCATTTTATTCACCTCTTTTTTATTATATAAGAAAAAAGCCTACATCGTAGACTTTTTGATCATATTTATAAAATACTGATGAATTGAATCATCTTCATCAAGTTCGGGATGAAATGCAAGTGCTAGTTGATTTTTATATTGAACAGCAATAATATTGTCATTCACTTTAGAAAGAATATCAACACCCTCTTGTACACTTTCGATATAAGGTGCTCGAATAAAAGTCATAGGTACTTTTCCTATTCCTTTCATTTCTTCAATGGTGTGAAAACTTCCTAGTTGTCTACCATAGGCATTTCTTTTAACCGTCATAGGTATTGTAGAAAAGTAAGTTTGATCCTGATTAACAATTCTATCAGCTAATAAAATGAGTCCTGCACATGTAGCAAGTGTTGGTAAACCATCTTGAATACGTTTTTGTAAATCATCAAACATATCTAATTCTTTTAAAAGCTTTCCTTGAACCGTACTTTCGCCTCCAGGTAATACGAGTCCATCAAAATCTTGATCAAGATCACTTTTTTGTCTTAATTCGATACAAGTCGCTCCTAATTGTTCTAACTTTTTTTCATGTTCAATAAAAGCTCCTTGTAAAGCAAGAACCGCAATTTTCATTATTTACCTCTTTCAGCCATTAAAATTTCAATTTCTTGTTCATTAATACCAACCATTGCTTCCCCTAAATCTTCAGATAATTTTGCAATCAATTTAGCATTCGTATAATTTGTGACAGCTTTAACGATTGCTGCTGCACGTTTTTTAGAATTTCCTGATTTAAAGATTCCTGAACCAACAAAGACTCCTTCTGCTCCTAATTGCATCATTAATGCGGCATCTGCAGGTGTTGCAACTCCACCAGCAGCAAAGTTAACAACTGGTAATTTTTTATGATTGTGAACATATTCTACAAGTTCATATGGTACTTGTAATTGTTTTGCAACTTCGAAAAGTTCATCTTTTCGAAGAGCCGAAATTTGGGCAATTTGTTTATTCATCATTCTCATATGACGAACGGCTTGAACGATATCTCCTGTTCCTGGTTCTCCTTTTGTACGAATCATGCTTGCCCCTTCATTGATACGACGAAGTGCTTCTCCTAAATCTTTAGCTCCACAAACAAATGGTACTTCAAATTCTCTTTTGTTGACATGATAAACATCATCAGCTGGTGATAAAACTTCACTTTCATCAATATAATCAATTTCAATTGCTTGTAAAAGCTGTGCTTCTACAAAGTGTCCAATACGACATTTTGCCATAACTGGAATACTTACTGCTGCTTGAATTTCTTGAATCATTTTTGGATCAGACATTCTTGCAACTCCCCCTGCTGCACGAATATCTGCAGGAATTCTTTCAAGTGCCATAACAGCACATGCTCCAGCTTCTTCTGCGATTTTTGCTTGTTCAGGTGTTGTTACATCCATAATAACACCACCTTTTAACATTTGTGCTAATTGTTTATTTAATGCATATCTTTCATTTGCCATTTTTTAATCCCCCTGTTTACTTTTGTTATGGCTTTTATTATACTTAAATGTGAACATATTAAAATATTCAATTTAAATATATTCAATAAGGTCAGTTTAAGGAGGAATCAATTATGTTAACATATAATCTTACAAATATAGGGTCAGATTCTCTTTATGAATATCTTTATAAATGTATAAAAAAGGATATTATTTTAGGAAATATAAAACCAGGAGAAAGACTACCATCTAAAAGACCTTTTTCAAAAAATCTTGGGGTAAGTATCATTACTGTTGAAAATGCCTATAGTTTACTTATGTCAGAAGGATTTATTTATTCATTACCAAAAAAAGGTTTTTATGTCACTGATCTAAAAAATATTCCTTCTAAAAAACAAATGAATAAAGAGAAAGTGATTTTAACAAGTGGTCACAATCACTACTTAGCTGATTTTTCTAGTAATCAAACTGAAAGTGATATCTTTCCCTTTACTACCTGGATCAAGACCATGAAAGAAGTACTAAGAGATAATCAAGAAGAGTTAATGATCAACTCACCTTGTGGAGGAATTCTTGAACTAAGAAAAAACATTGCGAATTTCTTAAAAGATTTTAGAGATATGAATGTTAAACCCGAACAAATCATTATTGGTGCAGGTACAGAATATCTATATAGTTTGATTATTCAGCTTTTAGGAAACGATGTTAAATATGGCTTAGAAAATCCTGGTTATCCAAAAACTGCGCAAATTTATAAAAGTATGAATGTTGATTTTGAATATGTGGATATGGATGAATATGGAATTGATCCAAATGAATTAGAAGAAAAGAAAATTGATGTAATACACATATCCCCATCTCATCATTTTCCTACAGGTATTGTTGTACCAATTTCAAGAAGATATGAACTTTTAGGTTGGGCAAATAAAGTTGAAAAACATTATATTATTGAAGATGATTATGATAGTGAATTAAGATTAGGAGGAAAACCAATTCCTACCCTACAAAGTATCGATGTTTCCGATAAAGTCATCTACATGAATACCTTTACTAAAACTCTATCATCAACCATCCGTATGTCCTATATGGTATTACCAGAATCATTAGCTGATGAATATTATAAACGTCTTTCATTTTATTCATGTACCGTTTCAAATTTTGAACAATATACACTTTCTAGATTTATTGAAAACGGGCATTTTGAAAGACATATTAATCGTTTAAGAAATTATTATTTAAAAAAACAAAATACAATCTTAAATGCTTTCCAAACAAGCAGTCTAAATAATAAGATTGAAATTTATAATGAAACTACCGGTGTTCATTTTTTAATGAAAATAAAAAGTAAAAAAGCAGAAAAAGACATTATTAACAACGCCTACAGTAAAGGAATAAAGTTAAGTCCACTTTCTCAATATTACAAAAATAATGATGAAAATAAAAATATTTATGTTATGAACTATTCCTCATTAGATAGTGAAAAAATAGAACTAATTGTAAAAAAATTAAAACAATGTATTTAAAAAGCCTAACAGATTGTGTTAGGCTTTTTTAGTTAACAAACATAAAAAAAAGAAGGAACTGGCAACGAGCTATTTTCGCACAATGTACTATC
>NZ_JABWDK010000043.1:0-13249 GCF_013361255.1 Faecalibacillus sp. H12
ATTCTACTTCTATTTTTCATTTTTTTAAAGTGGAATTTAACTTTTCACTTTAGCAGCATATTTTCATATTTTTTCATATTTCTGAAATCGCCTACATAATAATTGTATATACATTTATAAATATGGTATAATCGATATGTAAGAGGTAAAAAAATGTCAAAGAATCCAAAATATATAAAAATAATGAGTGATTTAGAATCGCAAATCAAAAACAACGAATTAAAGCCTGGTGATCAAATTCCAACAGAAAAAAATCTATGTGAAATGTATAATGCGTCTAGAATGACTGTTAATAAAGCTATTATGATGTTATGTGAAAAACGTCTCGTTGAAAGAATTGCTGGAAAAGGCTCATTTGTGAAAGATTATCGAACAATAAAAAATTTACAGCTTGGATCTACTGGAAGTTTTACAGAAGATATGATTTCGACTGGCAAAGTACCCGGAGCAAAACTAATTGGATATAAACTTGTTAAAGGCAAAGAAGTTCCTCATGTAAGAGATGCTTTAAAACTATCAGATGAAGACTTTATCCACTATTTTGTACGTCTTAGAACCGGTGATAATATTCCAATAGCAATTAGTTATACTTATCTATCAACGCATATCATTCCATCTCTAGACATCCAGGTCTTAGAAAACTCTCTTTACAAATATATAAAGAAGCTTGGGTATCAAATTCAAGGTATTGATGCACAATATTCAGCTGTTATGCCAACAAAAAAACAAAAAGAGTTATTAAAGGTTGACAATATAGCTCTTTTTAAAAGTCAACATGTTACTTTTTTATCAGATGGAACTCCTTTCGAATATATTTCTACCTATTATCGAGGGGATCAATACACATATTCATTAAAAACAATCTTTAAAGATAATTAAATAACAATTCTCATTTAATGGATTATTTTTATGTGTAATTAAAAAACTGTGGGGATTTCTCAAGCTATAAATAATCCAGGGGTAGCAGCTCCTGGATTTTACTTTTGGCTGTTAATTTTTTTGGGGTATTTTCTTGATGTCTATTTTGTTATTTCCATAAATCATTTATCATACTCTTAAGGTCAAAAAAATTATAGAAAGAAAAATGGATAAACATCTAACTTTGGCAGGCGAGATGTTTATCCAGTCCATAAGAACACGATGATAATAATAAAACTTTCAAACAAAATCAAGTATATTTCTCAAATTCAATATGATAAAATCGTTTTTTTGAATTTTAATCATCTTTAATACCCAAACTGTCATTCCAATGGTTTAATCATTCATGCCTACTATGACCGCCATATCGATATCTTTGATTGAAATCACACCATCAGGGTATTAAGACTCAAATATCCTTCCTGTAATTCTACCCACGCTGTCTTAATTGAAGACATGGTCCTTACTCTGTTGCTTCTTTTGATATCATCTTTGATATTTTAAACAATGATGATTTTTTATCATCTCTCACACCTTTTTTATGTGCGTTATGAATGTTTCAAAAGTTATTTTAACACTTTCCTTTTAAAATTTCTTTTATCTTTAAAATAACACCATCATTTTCATTACTATCAATAACTTGATAAGCAACCTCTTTAACAGGTGGCATGGCATTAGCCATCGCATAACCATATTTTACTGTTTGTAACATTTCATAATCATTCATTTGATCGCCAAAGGCTCCTGCTTCTTCTGGTTTAATATTTAAGATTTCTAAAAGCTGCGTTAATGTTGTTCCTTTATTAACATCTTTGTAAAAGATATCAAACCATACATTACCTGTTGTTACTAATTTAAGATGTGGTTTTAATTGCTTTTGAATTTTTTCAATTCTTTGTTCCATTTGATCATCAAAACTAGCAATAGAGAATTTTAAGATATCATCTTCAATATCATCATAGCTTTCTACAAATTGAACATTTTTCATAAATAATGAAATAAAGTCTTTTTTATTTTCAAAATTTTTAGAAATATAAGCATGTTTATCTCCAGAAACAACAAGCATACATTCTTGATCTTCTTTTAAAATATCTAGAACTTCTTGAGCATCTTGTTTTTCTAAAGCTTTTTTATAAAGTGTTTTCCCTTGATAAACTATCTTTGTACCATTTTCACAAAGATAATAAAGATCATTTTTGATTTCTTCATCAAATTTACAGGCTAGTGCTTCATATTGATTACCTGATGCAATGACAAATTGTATATCTTGTTTTAACATTTGTTTATATAAATCATTAAATTCTTCACTATAGGATTTATCATCTCTTAGAAATGTTCCATCCATATCTGTTGCTAGTAACTTCATTTTAACCTCTATTTATACATTTTTCTTTTAATTCGCGTTATTTCTTATATTGGTCTCTTAATCCGTCAAGTTTTTTACTTCCAATTCGTGCATGAAATTGTGGATCTTTTGGAATATCTGGATTAATTCCCAAATCTTGTGGTGCTAAACAAGCTAAAACTTGCATTGGAATAATGTATTCCCAAGGAGAAAATAATGGATCTTCAACAAATTCAACAATGCAATCATTTTTATTTTGGTTTTCAATCTCTTCTGGTGATGCAATCAAATAATTATGAGGTGTCCATTCTTTTAATATTTCTATAAGTTTCAAAGTACGTGGTTTATAATCACCTTTAGAAGCAAGATAAAAGATATGTGCACTTTCTGTAATAGAATTGTAAATTCCATGGAAAAATTCTTCAATATCATATCCTGTTACACCTTGGCGCACAGTTTCTAAAACTTTTAAAGCACCTTCTAAAACATCTGCATAATTACCATCATATCCTACAACGATAATTCTTTTTGCCGGTAAGAACTCATCTTTGATTCTTCCATACCATTTTGTAGCTGCATCTACAACTAATGGCATATTATGAATTACATTAAACATTCTTTCTTTATAGAGTTTGAATTTTTCTTCTTTTAAAATTCCTTTAATAATAGCAAGTTCACTTAGCATCATCATCAACGTTACGGTTGTTCCAGCATATCCTTTAGTTTTTGCACCGCATTTTTCATTTCCAACTTCAATTCTTGTTTGAGTTTGTGCATGTTCAAAAATCAAAGCAGTAGGATTTTCTGAAACAGATGCTGTCATCAAGCCTCGTTTTGAAGCTGCATCTAATCCCTCAACTGTCGATAAACTTTGTCCACCTTGTGACATACCAATGACTAATGTATTTTTATTAAATACTTTTTCACTTCTAGAAAATTGTGTAGGATACATACAAAAAACTTTTATATTTAAGATTTCTTCTAAATAATTTTTTGCAGATAATCCAGCATGATATGATGTTCCAGAACCAATCACATAGATTTGATCAATCTTTTTATCCTTATATTCATTTACAAATTCTTGAACTATTTCTTTTCTATTATTAATAATATATGTTAGAACATCCGGTGTTTCACATATATAATCATACATATTTGTTTTCATTATAAAATACCAAAGAAAGATAATACAATACCAAGGATTAAGATTCCCCATAATAATGTAGTACTTTTCATTCCTTTTTCTAATAATGCATAAATAATAAATGTAAATCCTAATGGTAAGAAACCTTTAATAATACCATCAAAAATATCTTGTAAAACAATTTTTGTTCCATTTAGTTTAAATACAAATGGTGTTGTAATTGCAACCATGGAAGCACACATAGATCCAACTACAATAAGACCAAGTATTTTAGCAACTTCAGTTAATACTGCAACCATACCACCTTCATTCATACTTGCTAAAAATCCAACTCCACTTTTATAACCAATTTTCAATCCAAAATAACGAACAATCAAATGTGGAACATTATAAATCAATAAGAATAAGATAGCTCCTAAAATGCTTCCTTTAGCAGCTAGACTTGTCCCAATACCTGCACCAATAATTCTAAATGTTCCCCAGAAAAAAGAATCACCAATTCCAGCAAGCGGACCCATCAAAGCAGCTTTTACAGCATTAATTGATTCCTCATCAACTTCTTCGCCTTTATCTTTAGCTTTTTTAAATTTTTCTTCCATGGCAATTGCCGCACCAGCAATAAAACTGACAACTGCAGGAGTCGTATTAAAAATAGCTAAATGTCTTTTTAAAGCATCTGAAATATCTTTTTTATTCTTATATAACTTTTTTAATGCTGGAATCATCATGTAAGCAAAACCAACATTTTGCATACGTTCAAAACAAAAACATGCTTGCAAAGGAAATGTTCGCCAAAATGTTTTTCTATATACATCTGGTGTCATAACCGTATCTTGAGTTTCGAGTTCTTTATTTTCCATTA
This sequence comes from Faecalibacillus sp. H12, assembly GCF_013361255.1. Lineage (NCBI taxonomy): Bacteria > Bacillati > Bacillota > Erysipelotrichia > Erysipelotrichales > Coprobacillaceae > Faecalibacillus > Faecalibacillus sp. H12. The sequence continues at coordinate 4,270 of NZ_JABWDK010000043.1, forward strand.
TAATTCTCCTCCTAAATCATCAGAGATCATATCAACAGAATTGTTATGATTCTTATTAGAGATTGTATATTGATAAATTGTATAAGCTATTGCAGTTCCAACAACAGCTGCTCCCACTGTATTAACAGAGAATAATGCTGTCATCGCCCATCCAATAAAGAAAAATGCCGCATTTTTCTTATCAAATAATAATTGCATTAAAATTGCAATACCTAAAGCTGGTAACATACCACTTGCTGCATTTAACCCATCTGTGACAAATTGAGGAATCATTTTAACAAATGCACCAATAACTGAAGATCCTAAAAATGCGCCTAAAAATACTAATAAGAAATAACTTACAAAAAATAAAATTGCGCCTCCCCATAAAGCTTTATCAATTCCAGAAAAATCCGCATTTTCAGCAGCTTTATCTGCCATATGTACAAAATAACCATTAGCAGTTCTTACAAAAATACCCACCAATTGTCCTAATGTAGCAATCGGTAAAGCTAAAGCAACCGCTGCTGAGACATCTAACTTAGATACAATTGCAAATGCTGTTGCCAAAATTGCACCAGAAACTGTATCAGGTGGTGTAGCAGAACCAATTCCAACAATTCCCATCATAATTAATTCTAACGAACCGCCAACAATAATCCCTGTTTTAAAATCACCTAAAATCAAACCTACAATTGGACCTAATACTAATGGACGATCTAACATCCACATACCGCCAATTCTACTATCCCATATTCCAATACCACCTAACAAACCAAGTAGTAAAGCATGAACTATACTCATTATTATTCCCCTTTCTATTTATTAAATTTATCTTTAATTTCTTCTGTACTTAATTTTTGGGAAGTAGGAACAGATTGCATAAAAACATGATATCCTTCTTTTTCAAGTTCATCCATAACATGAATATCATTTTTACTCATATATGAATTCATATCTATTTGTTTTTTACCCTCTCCATTTCTAAGTCCACCTAATAAAATATCTTTAATTGCTCCATTAGTTTGTTCACACACAAATTTTGCATCATTCAAATCTTTAGTAATGACCATAATTTTACGCATTGCATGTTTTGGATTATTAATAACATTAACCGCTCCTTGTAAAGATTTCATTGAAAGTGTTACTCCTGATGGTGTAGCTAATCTAAATGCAACTTGCATATCTTTATCAGTAATTAAATGATTATTAGCTACTAAAATAACATCCACCTTATAATGGCGTGTCCAAGATACAGCAACTTGTCCATGTAATAACCTATCATCTACTCTTAATACTTCTATCATTTTTTATCCCCCTTTTATAAATCATCATCGTCTGATAATTCATCATTACAACTTATAACATCATTAACTAAATAGATTCCCTTTTGTGATTCTTCAATCGCATCTCTAATTTTATTTTTATTATCTTCATCATCTTGTGAAAGTGATAAAAAAGATAAACTCATTACTAATCCTAAATTCATGCCAGTTACAACATAAAGCAACTTGTTATCTGAAATTCTTTGAATAGCTGTTTGTGTTGTACTTCCTCCAGGAATATCAGTAACAACAATAACTGGTTGATTATCATCAAACGATTGAATCATTACATCTAAGTTATTTTTAATTTCTTGAATATTTTGATCCAATAAAATATTTAAAACTTTAAAATGATTTTCTCCAATAATAAGTTTACAAGAATCTGCTAATCCTGTTGCCAGTTGTCCATGCGAAAACAAAATAATGTTTGCCATTTAATTCACCTATCCTTCTTTTAAATAACTATTCATTTTAAAATGAAATTGTGGATCACTTGGTATATTACAATCAATCCCTAAATCTAATGAAAGTTTTCTAGCTAGTACTTGCATTGGAACAATGTATTGCAATACAGCAAATTCTTGATCATCTGTAAACGGAAAAACTAAATCCTTTGAATTATTTGTGTTTTCATGTGTAATCAAGAAATTGTGACTATGTCTTTCTTCTTCAAAATATCTTTTCAATCTTAGAATACGATCATAATATTGACCCTTTGAGCATACATATAACATATAAGTATCTTCATCAATACAATGATAAATACCATGCATAAACTCTTCTAACTCAAAACCTTGAACACTATATCGCACTGCTTCACAAATTTTTAATGTTCCTTCCATCATATCCGCTAAACAATTATCATAACCAATGACATATAAACGACGGCATTTCATTAAATCATTTCTATTTTGTAAATACCATTTTGACGTAGCTTCAGCAATATCTGGAATTGCATCCGCACTTGCTTGCATTCTTCTTAAATAATCATCAAATTCATCTTGTGTGATTTTTTCTTGCCTTAACGCAACCTTTAAAGCAAAAATCATAAATGTTACAATTGATCCAATATACCCTTTTGTTTTTGGGCCTGCTTTTTCTTCCCCGATATCAACATATAGTTTTACATCACCATGATGTTCAACCGGTCTTCCTTTTTCAGCAGTCATCGCAATTGTTCCAAAACCATTTGCCTTTGCTTTATCCAACCCCGCAATTGTTGATGCCGACATTCCCGCATGTGAAAGTCCCATAACTAAAGTATTTTTGTTGAAAATTCTTTCATCTTTAAATACAATAGGATATGAAGCAAATACTTTCATTTGTAATACTTTTTCCATTAAATTTTTTGCAGCTAATGCAGCATGATAAGATGTACCAGATCCTATCACATAAATTTGTTCATAGTTGCCATTAAAAAAGTATTCAATAGCATCATGAAAGATTTCTTCATGGTTAGAAATAATATTTCTAACCGCTTTTTTTGATTCTAATATGTATTGATACATATCTCCGTAATCTCTTTTCATTCCGTTTCCCCTTTCTTATTTGTATATACATTTTATTATACATATATACATATATCAATGCTTTTTATTAAATTAATAATTATTTATCATAGAATATACTTTTTATTGATATTTTCATTCAAAAAGCGCTTACAAATTTTATCATTAATATTTACTTTTCACTAATAAATATTGACTCTCAGATAAAAAAGTACAATACATTAAACAGATAATTTTATCTAAAAAAATAATCATTTAGTATTGTTATTGAGGATAAGTTTCATTGAAAAGGAGAAGAATATGAATAAAAGAAAATTAGTTTTAGAAGCATTACTTGCATTATCCTTAACTACACTTTTATCTACAGTTGTTTATGCAGAAAAAACACATCAACCAGAAGGAAATACTGTAATTTCAGAGAAAGATAAGCCTTCTATTACTTTAGTTATGGATAAATGGACTGGAGAAAATGATATTGTTTTAAATGTTCAATCAAAAAAGAACACAACAATTAAATTATCGGAAATGTATGTTTGGGATGATTCAGCATCTTTAGGTGGAATTTATGTAGAACCCAAAATTGATCTTGACGAAAACGGAAACGGTACAATTACTTTCAAAAATGATGATTTAAAAAATGTAAAAACATTAATCGGTTCTAATGACCCACTCGATTGGACAAAAATCAAACAAATTGAAATGTGGTTTAATTTTTGTCTAGATGAAACAGAAATCTATACCTCTAAATCTGCATATATTCCTGTAGAGATTTCAAAAACACCATCTCCAGTAGAAACAGAAAAGCCAAAAACAACTGAAACAGTAAAAAAAGAAACAAAAGTCACTACTAAAAACACACAATCCAAGGCTGTAAAAACAGGTGATAATACAAATATTACCCTTTATACTTCACTACTTATTATAAGTGTTATTGTTGTTTCAGGAACAATTGTTTTACGAAAAAAGAAAAGTTAATTTAATCAAAAGAATCCTATAAACAGTAAATCCAGAAGAAAAAAACTTCTGGATTTATTAATTAATAATTATCTTTTTCATTAAGCACTTTTTCATGATAAAGTGCTTTTAAAATACCCTCTTGATCAAAATTATCGGTAATATAAGTTGCCTTTTCTTTTAAAACATCTACTGCATTACCCATCGCAATGCCATGTCCTACTTCTCTAAACATCGCTTGATCATTATAACCATCGCCAAATGCATAAGCATTATCCTTATCAATATGGAAATAATCTAATAGATAGGCAATCGCACTACCTTTATCAAATTCAATTGTTGAACAATCACAAGAACCCATTCCGCCATGATCATTAATAATTAAATCTTCTTTAAAGATTTCAACCATTGTTTGGTAATGTTCTTGACTTTGATAAAACATATCAAACGTATAAAAATCTCCTTCTAAAGAATCCACAAGATGTTCAATACCATATTCCTTTTCTAAATCAACTTCTTGTTTTTGATCTAAATGATATTTTAAAGCTTTATCATCACTAACAAACATCGCCCCTAGTTTTCCTTGATCAAGTTTATGTACATAATAATCTAATTGTTTCTTAGTAAAAGCTCTACTATAAAGCTTCTTTCCTTCATAAAGAATATAACGTCCATTACAACTAATAATTCCACTAACAAGATCACCAAATAAACGTTTGGCATAAAATGGAGCTCTTCCCGTACAAATAAACGTCTTATATCCTTTTTCTTTTAATAAATGCAGTGCTTTTAAATTTGATTCTGTAATAACACCATGTTGTCCTAGTGTCCCGTCAATGTCAAAAAATAATATCTTATCCATACCTATTCTCCTTGAAAATGATACATCATAATACTTCCTGCCACAGCCACATTTAATGATTCAATGGTTGTAATTGGAATATAGGCAATTTGATCACAAATGTCGATAATCTCTTTTTCCATCCCATTCCCTTCATTTCCTAAAACATAGGCCATCTTTTCTTGTTTTTTAATTTCATGAATAGGTCTTCCATTTTCTAAAGCACTGCCTACAACACAGACACCTTTTTCTTTTAAAGCAGGAATAATTTTTTTTAAATCCCCATAAAGACAAGAAAGATGGAAGTGTGCTCCTTGCATTGATCGCAGTAATTTATCATTATAAAGATCCACACATTCATTAGATAAAATCACTTGATCTATGCCAAAAGCAAGTGCTGTACGAATAAGTGTTCCAATATTTCCAGGATCTTGTAGATAATCTAAAATCAAATATCTTTTCCCATCAACTAATTTCTTATCTTTTTGAATAAAACATCTTGCCATAATAGGTTGAGGTGTTTTAGTAGAAGCAAGTTTTTCCATAATTTCTTTAGATACTACTAAATTTTCTACACCTAAATCAACCGGTTCAGTTGAAATAATCAAATCTGTTTGTTTAGCTTTGATTGCTTCCTCTACTAAATGATTTGTTTCTACTAAATAATAATCTTTTCGATATTTCTTTTGTTTTAATTTTAATAATTCTTTAACCGTTTTATTTTGCATTGACGTAATCATATACCCACATCCTTTAATAATCTTTCTCTTTCTTTATAATCTGGCATTCTTTTTTCTATTTCATGATAGAATGCTTTTGAATGATTTGCTTCAAGAAAATGACAAAGTTCATGAACAATAACATAATCAATTAAAGCATAATCAATATGTGCTAATACTAAATTAAAGCACACTCTATTTTTTTGATAAAAACAAGCACCCCATCTTCTTTTCATTTTCTTAATTTGAATTTCAGGAAAAGCATGATGAAAGCTCGTACTTAAATAAAAATCTATTCTTTCTTTTAAATAATTCATCAATTCTTGTTTTAAAAACATTTCAATGGTTGCTTGGATATTTTTTGAATAAACATAGATTTGACGATCATGAATGGCACATTTTTTGATATTCATATCTTTTAAAATAATTTGATATTTTTGATTAAACAAATAAACATAACCATCTTCTTGATAGTTATATTTAGGAACATATCCTTTTATTTGTTCAAGTATTTCTTCTTGATGATTTCTAATCAATTTTTCTATTTCACTTTGAGGAAACAGCGGTGAACAACGAATTACCACTTCTCCTTTTTCTACTCTTAAGTAACAATTCTTAATTCTTTTATAATGAATTTTATAAACAATTTCTTGTTGATCTAAAATAATTATTTTAGTTTCTACCATGTATATTTTTCTCCTTTTTGGGTCACTCTTTTTAAGGAGTGATAAAATGGATATTCGACAAGCTATATTTCAAAGACTACATGCTTGTTCAAGTAGTGAACTTAAAGAGATTATTGAAAGTGGTATTGCTTCTAAAGAAGAAACCGTCTTACCAGGGCTTGGTGTTCTTTTTGAAACTTATTATAATTCTTTAAGCTCAAAAGATGAATTACTTGACAGTCTTAGTCATTTATTAAAATAGACTCTTAGAGTCTATTTTTATATATTTGTTTCAGTGAACGTAAAATCATAAATCCAAACATCAAATAGGCATCTATATGAAATAATGTTGGCAATTGAACAATTTGTATAATAACAAGTAAAATAGCCATGATTACATACATCATCCATGAGATTGAATAATTATGTTCATGATACATAAATTTTAATGTTTGATGATGATTTTCATCATACCAATCATTAATGATTTTAAACAATTCAAAAAGCAAATAATTAAAAATCCATAATAAGCAAAAATACATTAATGTAAAAATATTATTAAAAAAGATGTATGGTATTGTTGCTGGAAAGGATATTTGATAATAATTTGATAAATCCAAACTAAATGTAAAAAGTGTAATTAAAAAAGTCATGATTCCATTTCTTGCAAGATATAAAACAATAAAATCTTTTTTTAATTTTAAGTATCTTTCTTTATTCATACAAACCACCATTTTCCTTTGAAAAGTTTAATTTGAAAACATAACTTTTTTGACTTTGATCTTTTGATAAAATAATAACAACACTTAATTTTTTCTTTTTTAAAGATCCTTGATTTAAATCATGATTATATGTTTGATAGATTTTTTGATTAACAATTTCTTTAGTCTTTCCATTTATTTTTTTAAATACAACATAATTCTTATCATTTTTATCATTTAATTTATTACTTTTTAAATAACGATATTCTAATGAAATATTTGGATATTTCTTCAATAAATCTTCATCTGTAGACGTTAAATACCCAAGCCTCATAAAATCATCACTGACACATGCATTTTCTACTTTAAATGTTTTTGAAGAACATGCTAATTTTTCAACTTGTTTTAATTTTAAAGTATGTTGATAAACCATCTTTTGGTTATCATCTTTGATGATTAACTGAACATTTTTGATTTCTTTTATATTTTTTAAATCTTCCTTATTTTCTAAAGAATAACTTCCACCCTCTAAATATTTTAAAGAATAATCAATATGTTGTTTTCTATTTATTTGAATTATGACATCAATATCTTGTCCGTCTACAAGAGAATCGATTTTTCCTAAAACAAGTGTCCCATCTCCACAATGATAATTTGATTGATCTTTATAAAGCTCATAATCCTGTAAAGTAAAGCCTTGATGATTTAATGATAAAAAATAATCATAATACGTTTTTGTATTATATGTATGAAAAGAAAAATTATCATACATTGTTAGTAAAGAAACAAAAACGATTATCAGGCATAAACATGTAATAATTAAATTTGATTTATGTTTTTGATCCATATTTTCTCACCACAACTATTATACACAATAGTTTTGTTTTTACCAAATATGACATAATATGATATGATTTAAAAAAGGAGGATTTCTCATGGAAAAAGAAATATTATTAAAAGAAATAGAAAATACAAATCATTTAAATGAGCTTTACCAGTTATGGAATGAATTTAAAGCTTATCTTGAAAATCAACCAAGTTTATTGGAACTTGGTCAACTCTTTGGATTTAATTATCATCTTCAAGAAAAATTCAATCAATTAAGTCAACTTTTTATTCAAGAAAAGAAATACCAAGAAAGTATAGAATTTCATCAAGACTTTATGAATTATTTTAAAGATGATAAATATCTTTGCCCTTTTTATAAAAACTTAGCTTTATCTTATTTTTATCAAGATAATGATCAAGGAATTTCATATTTTCAAGAATTACTTGAACGTTACCCTTATGATTATGAAATTATGGATGCTTATTTTTCATGTCTTTATAAACAAAATAACTTACAAGAATTAAAAAATATGATTCAAAAACATTTACCTCTATCTATCGAATATAATATTGAAACAGAAAATATTATTCATCATGTCATTGAGCTTTTTAAAGCAATAAATGAAGAAGAACTTGCTTTACAATATGCTCAAATTGAAAAGCAACAAAATGATTTTGGTAAGAAAAAACCAACAAAAGTCATCAAAGTGGGGCGTAATGATCCTTGTCCTTGTGGAAGTGGTAAAAAATATAAAAAATGTTGTGGTAAATAATGAAGAAATTCTTTCTTATTTTCATACCGATCATTTTGATTCTTACTTACATTTTTTATCAAAATAATCTTTTACCTCATCCAAAATATACAAATGATGATTTTGGTATTCAAACTTATAAAAGCATAAATGATCAAGATCATGATGGTATTGACGATCAAAGTGATATTGTACAAAACGTTAGAAAATATATTGAAACAAAACCTCTATACAAAAGTAAGTATTATCAAGGTGGTTACCCAACAGACCATTATGGAGTATGTAGTGATGTTGTCGCTTTTGGCTTATTGAATACAGGTTATGATCTACAAATTCTTGTAGATCAAGATATTAGAGAAAATCCTCAAAGTTATCAAGTTGAACATCCAGATAAAAATATTGATTTTCGTCGAGTAAGAAATTTAAATGTTTATTTTAAAAGACACGCCCTATCTTTGACTCTCGATATTTATGATTTAGATAAGTGGCAAGGTGGCGATATTGTTATCTTTAAAAAACATATTGGTATTGTTTCTAATTATCGAAATAAAAAGGGAATCACTTTCGTGATTCACCATGCTTATCCTCATCAACTTTATTATGAAGAAGATATTTTAGAAAAAAGAAATGACATTATTGGTCATTATCGTATTGGGTAACCAAATAATTTAGGGGGAAAGCCAAATTATTTAGGGGACAACTTTAGGG
>NZ_JABWDK010000044.1:0-12816 GCF_013361255.1 Faecalibacillus sp. H12
CCCTAAAGTTGTCCCCTAAATAATTTGGCTTTCCCCCTAAATTATTTGGTTACCCGGGGATTGCGCTCCTATTTTTGTTCAAACATTTCTTTTTCAGTTTCTGTAAGTTTTATTTTCTTTGATAATTCTTCGATGTTTTTCATAAGAACATTCCTTATTATTTTTTATAAAAAGGTATCTTTTCGATACCCTCTACATGCGTTATCCATCGTTTTTACCACCCGCAAAACATTGATTGTAAACAATCATATTCTTTTACATTTTAAAACTTTACCTTTTTTTATAAATATTTTCTTAAAAATATAAACACTTATCAAATATATAAATTTTATTATCTATTTATGCTTTGACATATGCAAGAATCATTTCTTTTAATTGGATCAACTCTGGTGTGTAGTCTTCATTTTCTTTAGAACCCCAAATAAAACCTCCTGCATAATATGCACAAGCTGTCATCATTGTATGAACTGTTACTCTCATAAACTCTTCTTCTGCCATATCTGTTTTAAACGTTTTATCTTCTTTGGCTTTTTCATACATCATATGAAAACGTGTATTTGCTGAAAAAAGTGCTTGATTAAATTCATCCATTTGTAAATCTTTTCTTCCTGAATGAGATACATAATGATTGAAATTATCATTATATCGAAGAAGAGCTTTATGCGTTTGATACATTTCAATAAAACTATCTAATGTAAAAATCAAACGACCAATAGCTGGTATATCTCCTACTGAACTCATTGGTCTTTTTTGATCTAATTCATCAAAATATTCTTTCCATTCTTTTGTATTTACCGCAATAACAAGTTCTAATTTTCCTGGGAAATAGCGAAACAATGTTGCTCTTCCAATTCCTGCTTCTTTTGCTATTTCTCCCATTGTTACAGATTCGATTTTTTTATTTACAAAAAGACGAAAAGCAACATCTATAATTTTCTCTCTGCGTTCATCTTTTTCTGACTTTTTTATTATCATAATTTCCTCACTTTATAGAGATACTCTATCTCATTAGTATTATATAAGTAGCATTTTCTTTTGTCAATTTTATGTAAAAAGCTCAATTCTATATTTAAAAATTGAGCTTCTACGTATACCATATCTTAAAAATATAAACTATTTTTTATCTTTAATTTGTTGTTTTAACATTGAAACAAACTCATCAATAGTAACAGTTGTTGCTTTTTGTTCACCATGTTTACGATAAGTTACAGTTCTTTCATCACGTTCATTATTACCTAAAACAAGGATATAGTTTGCTTTTTGCATTTGTGCTTCACGGATACGATATCCTAATTTTTCATCTCTTGAATCAAGTTCTACTTCAAAACCTTCATCTAATAATAATTGATAAATTTCATTAGCGTAATCTAAATGATATTCATTCTTAACAGGTAATACTTTGACTTGTGTAGGAGCTAACCATAATGGTAAGTTTCCTTTTGTTTCTTCTAAGATATAAGCCATGAAACGATCTAATGAACCTAAAATAGCTCTGTGTAAAACAACAGGAGTTTTCTTAGTTCCATCTTCCGCAACATAAGTTAAGTTAAACTTAGCTGGTAAACAGAAGTCTAATTGACAAGTTGATAAAGTGATTTCATTACCAATTGCTGGTTTAACATTAACGTCTAATTTAGGACCATAGAAAGCAGCTTCCCCAATTTCTTCAGTATATTCAATACCAAGTTCATTCATTACTTCACGTAATTCATTTTCTGCTTTATTCCACATTTCATCATCATCATGATATTTTTCTTTATCTTCTGGATCTCTAAGAGATAAAACACAACGATAATCTGTAATATTGAAATCTTTATAAACATCTAAGATTAAATCGATAACACCTTTAAATTCTGATTTAATTTGTTCTGGTGTTACAAATAAATGAGCATCGTTTTGACAGAAATGTCTTCCTCTTTCAATACCTTTAACAGCTCCTGATGCTTCATATCTAAAGTCATGAGCAATTTCACCAATACGAATTGGTAAGTTTTTATAAGAATGTAATTTATTTGCATAAATCATCATATGATGAGGACAGTTCATTGGACGTAAAACAAATGATTCTCCATCCATTTCCATTTGTGGGAACATATTTTCTTTATAATGATCCCAGTGTCCTGATGTTTTATATAAGTTTACTGTTCCTACAGCAGGAGTTAATACATGTAAGTAACCTAATTTCTTTTCTTTTTGTTTGATGTATCTTTCAAGTTTTTGCCAGATAGCATATCCTTTTGGTAAATACATTGGAAGACCTCTACCAATTAAATCATCAACCATGAAGATTTCCATTTCTTTACCAATTTTACGATGATCTCTTTCTTTAGCTTCTTCTAATAAATTTAAGTGTTCTTCTAATTCTTCAGCAGTTGGGAAACAAACACCATAAATACGTTGTAAAACTTTATTGTTTTTATCACCTTTCCAATAAGCACCAGAATGTTTGATTAATTTAAAGTTTTTACACATTTTAACTGTTTCAACATGAGGACCTCTACATAAATCAGTAAAATCTCCTTGACTATAACAAGTAATTGTTCCATCTTTTAAATTAGAAATTAAATCTAATTTATATTCATCATCTTTAAACATTTCTAAAGCTTCTTCTTTAGAAATTTCACGACGAACAATTCTTTTACCATCTTTACAGATTTTTTTCATTTCTTTTTCAATTTTAGCGATTGCTTCATCACTAACAACTTCATCACCTAAATCAACATCATAATAGAATCCTTCAGCTACAACAGGACCTACCCAAAATTTAGCTTGAGGATAAAGATGTTTGATTGCTTGTGCCATAACATGGGCACAAGAGTGATTTAATGTATTTAATTGTTCATTTTCTTTAAAATCTACCATTTTCCTTCTCCTTTACATAAAAAACTCTCATCCAAAGGACGAGAGTTTCGTGGTACCACCTTAATTTGCTTTTCAGCCTCAAAACTTTAACGCAGTTAACGACAATCTTTTTCAAGTGTAGCTATTAGGGAGTATCTTATAAACATTCTCAAGGTTTTCACCAACCACCTTTTCTCTAAATCAAATCATTTATAAAACATATCCTAAATCATTGCTTTTTTATTTACGTTTTTATTCTAATACAATATTTTACATTGTCAACTGATTATTGGTTTTCATTTCTTTTATTTGCATACATTTTTTCTTAAAAGCTAAATAAACAAGTTTTGAAGGAAGGGGTTCAGACAATGTGAGCGTATCACATTTAACACAATATAATCCTTCAATCCCATTAACACATATATTTTCTACCCATTCATCCGTTGCTTTGCAAATACTACAGTTTTTTAATTGTTTATCATCAATAATTTGTACTCTCATTTCCATCACCAACAATTAGTATAAGCACTCATGCATAAAAATGATGTCGAATTTTATTTTCCAACTAATTTTTTTAAATCTTTTACTTCTTGTGGTTTTAAACGACGATATTCTCCAGGACGTAATCCTTTTAAATTGACACAACCAACAGAAATACGATGTAAGCTTTTTACTGGATGTCCCACACTTTCAAACATTTTTTTAACTTGTCTGTTTTTTCCTTCATAAAGTTTAATTTTTAAAACAGTTGTTTTATGTTCCATATCTTTATAAGTGACTTTGATTTTACAAGGCATTGTTTTTTTACCTTCTAAATAAACACCTTTTTCTAAATGATGTAAATCTTCACCTTTAATAAGACCTTTAATTGTTACTTCATAGATTTTTTCTAAGTGGCTTCTTGGATGCATGATCATATTTGCAAAATCACCATCATTAGACATAATTAAAGCACCTGTTGTATCGAAATCTAAACGTCCAACAGGATAAATTCTTTCTTCAACTTCTTCAAAGTAATCAATTACTTTTGGTCTATCGAACTCATCATCTAATGTACAAACACATCCTTGTGGTTTGTAAAAAAGATAATAAACTTTATTTTCACCAACAATAGCTTCTCCATCAATTAAAACAACATCTCCAGATTTAACTTTAGTTCCAAGTTCAGTTACAACTTGACCATTAACAGAAACTCTACCTTCTCTAATTAAATCTTCTGCTTTTCTTCTTGATGTATAACCACTTGAAGCAATATATTTTTGTAATCTTTCCATTTATTTCACCTACTTTATCAAAAGTTATTATACCTAATTTTTATATCTTTGCAATCTGTTTTTATTTTTTTGAAAAATACCTTTTAAACACACTTTTTTTCTTTCCTAAATACTTAATAATTGTTATACTAACTTTTGGTGAAATAAAAAAATGAACGAACAATTATTAATAAAAAATATTGCTGAAATCGGTAAATTATTACTTAAAAATGGTGCTGAAATTTACCGTGTAGAAGAAAGTCTAGAACGTATGTGTCAAAGCTATGGCTTTCAAGATATAGGTGTTTTTGCTCTTCCTACTTATTTTACAATGAGTGTTACTTTTCAAGATGGAACAAATACTTCTCTTACTAAAAGAACTTTACAAAATCGTACAAACCTTGATGCTGTTTGTGCTTTAAATGATCTTGTTAGAAAAATCTGTAATGAAACACCTACTAATGATTTTATTGAACAACAAATAAAGGCTATCAATTCCTTACATCCTATCATGCCACTTGTTTTTTTAGGGTATGGTTTAGGTGCTGGAGGTTATGCTATTTTTTTTGGAGGCGGACTTCATGAAGGAATTATTGCTGGAATCATAGGTTTTTTAATGTATTTTTTTGTATGGATCAATGAGATTTTAGGAATTAATTCTTTAATGCGTACAACACTAACAAGTATGTTTTTAACTATCTTAGCGATTTTGTTTTATCATTTTCATTTGATTTATAATCTAGATGCGACAATTATTGGTTGTTTAATGATTTTAACTCCTGGAATTGCAATTACCAATAGTTTAAGAGATATTATTGATGGAAACTATGTTTCCGGGCAAGCACGTCTTGTTGAAGCTTTTTTTATTGCAACAGCAATTGCTTTAGGAGTTGGATTGATGCGTATTTTATTGAAAGGATTGATTTAATGGAACAAGTAATTCAATGTTTAAGTGCTTTCTTAGGGTGTTTAGGATTTGCTTTTGTTTTTAGAGTACATCGTCATCTGCCTTATGCACTTTTAGCTTCTCTTGGTGGGATGCTAGGATGGATCGTTTATTTACTGGTGATACCCTATCTAAGTAATATTATGTCAAATTTATGTGCGATGATCGTGGTAGCTTTATTTAGTGAAATTATGGCAAGAATATGTAAAGCTCCTGCAACTATTTTTATTGTTGTTGGTTGTTTCCCCATTGTCCCTGGGAAAGGAATTTATCAAACAATGCTTTATTTGATTTCACATGATCAAGATTTATTTCTTGATTCTCTTTTTCAAACAGTAGGAACAGCTCTAGCACTTGCAACTGCAATTTTAATTGTTTCAACTTTCTTTAAAGTTATTAAAACCATTAAACAAAAGGACTATCATTTATGAAAATATTAGGAATCATTGTTGAATATAACCCTTTTCATACCGGACATCTTTATCATTTACAAAAAGCAAAAGAAATGGTAAAGCCCGATTTAACAATTGCTATTATGTCTGGTAATTATGTTCAACGAGGAGAAGTCGCAATTATTGATAAATTTAAAAGAAGTGAACTTGCTATTAAATACGGTGTTGATTTAGTTATCGAACTCCCTTTTGCATATGTTTGTCAAAGTGCCGATTATTTTTGTAAAGGAGCGATTGATTTACTTTATCATATAGGAATTACTGATCTTGTTTTTGGTAGTGAATGTGGTGACATCGATACTTTTAAAGAAATCGCCTATGCTATTAAAAATCATCCTAATGAATATGATCAATATGTTAAAGCTGCTATGAAAAAAGGATTACGTTACCCTGATGCTTGTAATCAAGCTTTAAGTTTATTACTAAATAAAAGTATCAAGACACCTAATGATTTATTAGGTTTAGGTTATGTTAAAGAAGTCATTGAAAATGATTATCCTATTACTTTACATTGTATTAAAAGATCCAATGATTATCATGATACTACACTTACAAAAATTGCTTCTGCTACAGCTTTACGTAAAGCTTTAAAAGAAAAACAAGATGTTCATGATTATCTATTAGATATGTCTTATTATGATTCGCTTTATCAGCAAAATGATTTCTTTGATTATTTGAAATATCAAATTATCATTCAAAGCCCTACACAATTAAAAAAGATCCATCTTGTTGATGAAGGCATTGAAAACTTATTAAAAAAAGTTATTTTTAATGTAAGTAGTTATGAAGAATTGGTAAATAAACTTACAAGTAAACGTTATACAAAAACAAGGATTCAAAGAATGCTTTTACACATTTTAATGAATAACACAAAAGAAGAAATGAAAGATTGTTTCCCCATTAATTATCTTCATATATTAAAAATGAATCAAAACGGACAAAACTATTTAAAAACAATCAAAAAAACATGTGACTATCATTTAATTACAACCCTTTCTTCTTATACACATCCTGCTTTAGATTTAGAAATCAAATCATCAAAATTATTATCTTTGATAGACAATCAAATCATCAAAAAGGAATTTCAAAATATTCCTGTTAGCGAACTATCTAAAAGATAGTTCTTTTTTATGTTAAATATGTGCTTAAATTAAGATAGTAGCTAAAGGAGAATATTATGTTATTTTATTATACAAAGGTACAAGTAAATGAATTAATGACACCATCTTTATTAATTGAACAAGTGATTTATTGGATACAACATACAAAAAATAAAATGAAAGATTTGAATTATGATCATTCTTTATACTATTCTTTAAAAGAAAAACATAAAAGCTTAGAAATTAAAGATTTTAAAACTAAAAATATTTTAGGAATTCAATTTATTACTGATCATAATTACAAAAAAAATCAATTTACAATAGAAATACTCTATCATTATCAACAAGAAATTCTTGAACTTTCTTTCTATAAAGAAATATCAAATGAATCTAAATATATCTCTAAAATCTCAATTCCTAAAATATTTCCAATGATTTTAGAAAGTAATTATATTCAAAAAGACCATGATTTATCAATACAATCAACACCTCATTTTATTAATGAAAGAACAGTCAATCAACTATTAAAAAAATCATATCATTTACCAATAATCATCTTATACAAAAATAAAAAATGTCTTGTTAATCCCTTTATTTTAAATCAAGAGCTCTATGGAATGTGCCATATTATCGTCATTCCTACAAATAAAGAAATTAATTATGTACAAATCAATTATCCAAACAATGAAAAAGAAAAACTCTTTTATGAAAAAAATTTTATTCAAACACTCATTCAACACATTCGTTATTATATGTTACAAGAAAATGAATTTTATTCTTTTTCAGAACTTCAACAATTTGAACTCTTACAATCTTATCAAGATGATGCATTATCATCTGTAGAAGTTCAAGAATTATTCTTAAATGAAATAAAGAACATTGAAAAAGACATCATTGATTTACAAAAAGAATACCAAAATAAAAAAGATATTCTTGAAAAACTTACAAACATAAATCAAGAATATAATCATCTCTTAAAACAAGATGATGAAGCATTAATTACGATTCATCAAGATAATTATAAAGAATATCAAGAGTATATTTTTTCAATCATTCATAAAACTTTAATGAATTTATCTCCTGATGATACTTATCGTAAAAGAGATCTTTTAAAGTCTATTGAAAGGAAACATCAACTATGAAGCATTTATCAACTTTGATTGCTGTAAAAAATCTAACTATTATTCAATTTACAAAAATAATTCAAGATTTATTTTATTTAGATGAATTTATATTAGATTCATTAATCATTCATTTAGAGAATTGCACAATTTATCATGATGAATCAGCTATTGCTTTTTGTATTCAATATCAAAATAATGATTATGAATATATTTTTAACGAAGCAAAACAAAATATATATCTTTCTATTAATAAACGTAATAATCAATTTATCGATTTAATAACATATCTTAATAAATATCATTTTTTAAACAATAATCATTTTTCATATATTCAACCAAATATCAAAAATATGAATGATTTAAATCAAGTCATTGAATTTATAGAAAATAAAACAATTCTTCCTGTTATTTATTTAAATATATCTTTAAAAGATTTTAAAAATGAGATTCTAACTGAAATTCAATCAACAGCTTATATTCTTACAAGCGAAGATGAAAATTTTCATCAAGCATTTCAAAAACATTTTCATTTAAGAAATAATAGTTATATTCTTTATTTAAATCATGAATTTCAAAAAATTTCTTTTTTAAAAAAAGAATCTCCTCAAGAATTTATTGAGAAAGTAAAAATAAAAATTCAAAGTTATGTTTTACAACGTACATATTCATTTCCTTATAATATGAAAGATTTTCAACATCATATTATTAAAAAAATAATTGAAAATCATAAAGAAAATGATTTTCTCGAAAACTCTTCTATTGAACAACAAGTCTTAGCTTTAGAAGATAAGAAAAAGAATTTACAAAAAAATATTGATGATTTAAATAATCAAATATTGATTTTAGAAAATCAAAATAAAGAATTAGGAAGTTATATTAAACAACAAGGATATTATCCTTTAATATTAAAAGGAAATGAAAAAGAATTTTACAAAGGTGAACAAAGAGATCTTCTTCTTTATCTTTTAAAAGAAGAACTTAAAAATAATCATAATCAAAAACAACAACAAATCATTCATACAATTCTTGAACAAAATCCTCCTGTTGGTAATCGAAATAGATATTTAACAGATATTTTTAACTTATTAGTCAATGAAGGTCTTTCAAAGAAATCTATTGATACTTTAAGTCGTTATGGAATTATTTTAAATCATACAGGTAAACATCCAACAACTACTTTTTTTAATGATTCACGTTATACTATGACATTTTCTTCAACACCAAGTGATCTTAATGTTGGTAGACAATATTATCGTCAAATTAGAAAACTTTTCTTTTAACTTTTCCATAAAAAAAGAGGTGTGTGTTCGACACCTCTTTTGATTATCCTCTAAGTACTGCTCCAAAATCTTTTTCAACAGCTTTTAAGATTTTTTCCATAGCTTCATTAATTTCTTGTTCTTTTAATGTTTTCTTATCATCTTGGAAAGTTAAATTAATAGCTACTGATTTTTTACCAGCTTCTACATGTTCGCCAACATAAACATCAAAGATGTTTGTTGTTTTAACAAGTTTATTACTTGATTTAATGATTTTTTGACAAACATCATTTGCTGGAACAGATTCATCCATTACTAAAGCAATATCTCTTGAAACTGATGGATATTGTGGAATTGGTTGATATTTTACTTTACCTGTTTTGATATTTAATAATGCAGATAAGTTTAATTCAACTACATAAACATCTTTCACATCATATTTCTTTTCCATTAGTGGATGAACTTGTCCAACGACCCCAACTACTTCATTTTGTACTTTAATATAAGCACTACGTCCAGGGTGGAATGATTGGTTATCACTTTCAACACGTTCTAAACGATAACGTGATTCATTGATTCCTAATCTTTCAAAGATTGTTTCTACAAATCCTTTAACTAAATAATAATCTGCTTTGTATGAAATTTGTTTAAATGATAACCCATGGTATTCACCAGTACATGCAATCGCAAGGTTTTGTAATTCAACGCCTTTTGAATATGTTGTTGATAATTCATATAAATGAACATCTTTCATATTTCTTGATTGGTTATAGTTAATGACTTGTAACAATGAACCGATAATTGATTGTCTTGTCACTGATCTTTCTTCACCTAATGGCATTGCAAGTTTAACTGGTTCTTGATCATGGAAAATATTGAAATCATGAACAAGTGATGGTGATGTTAATGAATAAGTTAATGTTTCATGTAATCCCAAGTCTTTTAATAAGACTTTCATCATATGTTTCTTTTCTTGAATTTCTGTTCTTTTTCCAATTGTCATAGACATTTCTGGTAAAGTTGATGGAATGTTATCAAAACCATACATACGCACAACTTCTTCAATCAAATCAGCTGCCATCGTAATATCATTACGATAAGTTGGAATTTTAACATTGAATGTATCTTCTTTTAATTCATATTTGAATTTTAATGAATCAAAGATTTCCGCAATTTCATTTGTTTGAATGCTTGTTCCAAGTAATCCATTAACTTGTTGAGTTGAAACTGAAACATATTTATCTTCAATATAAAGAGTTGTTGAAACAGTTTCATAGATTTCTTTAGCATCAGCAAGTTCTTCTAATAAATTTGCACATCTTTCTAAAATATTTAAAGAATTAGCAGTATTTAAAGCCCCTTTAATATAATGTTGAGAAGCATCTGTTAATAAATTTAAACGTCTTGCTGTTTCTCTTAAACTTGGTCCGTCAAAAGTAGCCACTTCGATGACGATATTTTGTGTATTTTCATCAATCTTAGTACTATCAGCTCCCATGACACCAGCTACGCATCCAACACCATTGTCTGTTGAAACAATGATATCATTAGGTTCAAGTTTATATTCTTCACCATCTAATAAGATTGCTTTTTCATCAAATCCAGTTTTTACAACAAATTCTTTTTTTGTTAATTTATCATAATCATACATATGAATTGGTTGACCTGTTTCTAACATGACATAGTTAGAAATATCAACAATATTATTAATTGGTTTAATGCCAGAAGCAAGTAAAGCTGTTTTTAACCAAGCAGGTGATTCTTTTGTAGTGACACCTTTTACAAGTTTAGCCCCAAAGAATGGACATAATTCAGTTTCTACTTTGACTTCAATATTGCTTCCAGGAAGACCTTTTTCCTTGATTTCTGGTAAGTTGACGTCTCTTTTTAAAACAGCAGCCACTTCATAAGCAAGTGAAGTTAAAGCCATACAATCCGCTCTATTTGGTGTTAAACCAATATCTAAAATCGTATCTTTTAAACCTAAATATTCTAAAGGATCTGCTCCTACTGGTGCATTTTCATCTAAGACATGAATTCCATCTTTATCTTCAGGAGATAATAAACGTTGATCTAAACCAAGTTCAGCCATTGAACAAATCATTCCGTTTGATTCTTGTCCACGAATGGTACTTTGTTTAATAACAAAACCTTCTCCTAAATCACATCCAGGATTAGCCACAATAACTTTTTGTCCAGCAGCCACATTTGGTGCTCCACAAACAATTTGAGTCACTTCTCCCGGTCTTACTTCTACTTGACATACATGTAAATGATCACTATCAGGATGATCGATACATTCTTTAACATAACCAATTGTCATGTTATTTCCATTAGCTAATGAATGCATTCCTTCTACTTCTAAACCAATTGAAGTAATTTTATCAGCAAGTTCTTTTGGATCTTGATCATCTATTTTAACATATTTATTTAATAAATTTAAACTGACTTCCATTTTCTTACTCCTCTCTTTGGAATTGGTTTAAGAATCTTAAATCATCATTGTAGAAATCACGAATATTATCAATACCGTATTTCAACATAGCCACACGTTCGATTCCAATTCCAAATGCAAAACCTTGATATACTTTACTATCAAAACCACACATATCTAAAACTTTAGGGTTGACCATACCAGCACCTAAAATTTCAATCCATCCAGTTTCTTTACACATAGCACATCCTTTACCACCGCAATGATGACATGAAATATCCACTTCTACTGATGGTTCAGTAAATGGGAAGTAAGATGGACGTAATCTAATTTCACGTTTTTCCCCAAAGAATTTTCTTGCGAAAACTTCTAATGTTCCTTTTAAATCAGCAAGCGTGATATTTTTATCAACAACAAGACCTTCACATTGCATAAATTGATGTGAGTGAGTTGCATCATCATCATCTCTACGATATGTTTTACCAGGACAAATAACTTTAATAGGTCCTTTACCTTTTGCTGCAAGTAAGGTATGGGCTTGTACTGGAGAAGTATGTGTTCTCATTAAAGTATTTTCATCAATATAGAAAGTATCTTGCATATCTCTGGCAGGATGTCCTTTTGGTAAGTTCATTAATTCAAAGTTGAAGTAATCACTTTCTACTTCTGGACCTTCAGCAATTTGATATCCCATTCCTAAAAAGAGTTCTTCTAATTGAGAAACAATAATTGATAAAGGATGCATTGTTCCTTGATCTAATTTATAACTAGGTAATGATAAATCAATTGTTTCACTATTGATTTTATCAATAATTGCTTGATGTTCTAAAACTTCTTTTTTATCTTCAACAGCTTTTGATAATTCTTGTTTAACTTTATTACTTGTTTGACCAAATGTTTTTCTTTGATCTGGATCCATATTCTTCATAGATTTCATTGCTTCTTGAATAGGACCTTTTTTTCCTAAATAAAGCACACGAATATCATTTAATTCTTTTAAAGATGTACAAGCTTCAATTTTTTCTAAAGCTTCATCTTTAATTTTTAATAATTCATTTTCCACTTTATTTCCTCCTTAAACATAAAAAAACTC
Source organism: Faecalibacillus sp. H12 (assembly GCF_013361255.1). Lineage (NCBI taxonomy): Bacteria > Bacillati > Bacillota > Erysipelotrichia > Erysipelotrichales > Coprobacillaceae > Faecalibacillus > Faecalibacillus sp. H12. Next base: position 12,503 of record NZ_JABWDK010000044.1, read on the forward strand.
ATTCCAATAGGAACGAGTTGATCGCGGTACCATCCTAATTCATGTTTAAAACATGCTCTTAATTAAACATTAACGCAGTCTCACGTCACTGATTAGGTGCTCTCCATGGTGAATTCAATAAATTATCTGTAGGAGTTTCCACCACTTCTCCCTCTCTAAAACAGCATCCTTTATTTACTAATCCATATCAACGATTTATATACCCCACTATTATATCAAATTTTCCTAACAAAACAAGTCTCTTTTAAAAGCATATTTTCATTCTAAAGTGAAAAGTTAAATTCCACTTTAGATATGACAAAGTGGATTTTAGT
>NZ_JABWDK010000045.1:0-12691 GCF_013361255.1 Faecalibacillus sp. H12
TTATATCTTCTAAGTTTACTGTATCAATTATAAATTCCATTTTCTTTTCTCCTATAATGTTTGTTCAGTTCTTCCAATAATATCATCTTGTGTTGCTTTTGATAACACATTAAAGAATGCGGAATAGCCAGCAACACGAACAATTAAATCTTTATGCTTTTCAGGATGTGCTTGGGCATCTAATAATGTTTCTTTAGAAACAACATTGTATTGAACATGATAACCTTTTAATCGATTGAAGAAGGTTTTTATCAACATTTCAATCTTTTCTTTATTTTCTTCTTTCGATAATAACTGAGGTGTTACCTTTTGATTTAATAAAACACCACCAGTAATTTCATGCGTTGGTAATTTAGAAACAGATTTAAACACAGCAGTTGGTCCTTTTTTATCCATCGCATGAGCTGGTGAACATCCCTCAGCAAGAGGTGTATGTGCTTTTCTTCCATCTGGAGTAGCCATTGTGCCATAACCTTGTCCAACGTTGGCAGAAATACTTGAAGTACCAGCATAACGAATCCCACCGATTGGACCTCTTCCATAACGAGTATTTGGATATTTTTTCATTTCATCAATATAAATATTATAAACATCAACTACTAATTGATCGACTTCATCAATATCATTACCATACTTAGGTGCATCATTAATTAACATTTCTTGAATTCTTTGACTTTCTTCACTTGTATAATCATCTAAAATAGCATTCCATAATTCTTCAGGTGTGATTTTTCTTTCTTCAAAGACAAGTTTTTTAATAGCTGCAAGACTATCTGCCATATTCGCAATTCCTACTTGTAACCCTGAAATAAAATCATAAACAGCGCCACCTTCTTTGATTGTTTTTCCACGACCAATACAATCTTCTGTCAAGGCTGAACATAAAACATCAGGAACATCTCTTTCAAGTGCTAAATCAATCGCATTTTCAACAATCACTGACATACGTGTCAAATGACGCATTCCTTTTTCAATCGCTTTAAAGAGTTCATCATAAGATGTCATATCTTTAAAGTAACCACTACCTTCAAAGAATCGTTTTCCAGAAGTCATATCTACCCCATCATTCATTGCCATTAATAAAATACGTGGGAAGTTCATATAAGACATCCCTGTACAACGATAACCCCATTTACCAGGAACTGCTGTTTCAACACAACCAATCGCTGAATAGTTATATGCATCTTCTTCTTTGACACCCTTTTCAATAAATGATGGAATAATGATTTCGTCATTATTGAATGCAGGCATTCCTATACCAAGTTTCATAACTTCAATAGCTTCATCCAAAAAAGCTTTTGGCATATTTTTATGATATCGCACTGTTAAGTTTGGTTGTGGTAAACGTGTTTGGGCAACTGATTTTAATACTAAATATGAAAGTTCATTCGTTGCATCTTTTTTATCAGGTGTTTGTCCACCAATGGTTACATTTTGATACATTGGGCTTCCGGCACTTGAAAAAGTATGGGCTTGTGAACGCACCTTATTGATTGTTAGAGTTTTGATCCATAAGTTATCTAATAATTCAATAGCTTGTTCTTCTGTTATATTATGAAGATCTTTATCATGTTTATAGTAAGGATAAATGTATTGATCAAAACGTCCATAAGATAAAGAATGCCCATTCGATTCAATTTGTAGAATTAATTGAATAAACCATGTTGATTGAATCGCTTCATAGAAAGTTTCTGCTTTTTCATAAGGAACTTTCTTACAAATACGTGCAATTTCTTCTAATTCTTCTTTTCGTTTCCCATCAGTACTTTCTGCAAGTTCTAAAGCAAGATCACTGTAACGTCTTGCAAATGTTTTAACTGCATCAATGACAATTAAAACAGCTTTATAAAATTGATATTTATCAATATTTTCAGGCATACATAAATCAAGTTTTTCTTTTAAATCTTTAACTCTTTCTTCATATCCTTTTAAACCTTTTTGTAAAACTTGTTGATAATCTACCGCTAAATGCGCATCTCCAGAATTAAGCTTCCCTTCCATTCCAAAGAAACCTGTTTCCATATAAACACTCACTTCATCTGGAAGCAAAGCGCCTCCTTTACTTCTTAAATTATTATTTTCCCAAAATGCTGCAATAGATCTTAATTCATCTTTTGTTTCTTCAGTAATATAGAAAATATCTCCATCTCTTTTTTCAAATAGATCAAGTTCATTCATCACAAATTCCATTGTATATTCTGGAAAGATGGGTGCATCTCTATTTGATGAAGCTTGATTTCCTACAATCAAAGTATCTTCTTCAATATAAATAGGCATCTTTTCTAAGATGTTTTTTAACATATACGCTCTTTTCATAATTGGAGGTTCATTTAAATGTTCTTTATATGCCTCTGTCGCAAGGAGTGCTCTTTTTGCACAGATATATGGTTTTTTATCTAAGACTTCTTCTCTAAAATGATTCATTCTTGATGTAAGTTCACCAAAGTGTTCACTGTTCTTCATTTTTCTTTCCTCAACTTTCATTCGTAAGTTTTTATTCTTTCTTTTGCAATTAAATTATATAATAAGCAAAAAATAAGTCAATATTATTTTCATAAATAAACAATTTTGGTTTCATTTGAAAATTATAAAAAGATATGTTAGGATATTAGCGAGGAGAAAAACTATGGAAAAAGGATTAATATTTAATATACAAAAATTTAGTATTCATGATGGTCCAGGTATTCGTACGACCGTTTTCTTTAAAGGCTGTCCTTTAAAATGTAAATGGTGTTCAAATCCTGAATCCCAATTACATAAGCTACAAATACTTTATGACTTTGAAAAATGTGTTCATTGTAAGAAATGTTTACTTAACTGCCCAAAACAAGCAATTACTGAAAAAGAAAACCATATGATCTTTAATCATGATAAATGTATTGGCTGTCTACAATGTGTCAATCATTGTACAACTAAAGCATTAAGTCATGAAGGATACTTTAAAGAAATCCAAGAAATTGTGGATGTCTGCATGCAAGATATTGATTTTTATGAAGAATCTAATGGTGGTGTAACTATCTCTGGGGGTGAAGGTATGGCACAACCTGAATTTCTAGAAGAGCTTGTTTTATCTCTTAAAGAAAAGAATTTACATGTTGCTATTGAAACAACGGGATATATTCAAAAAGAAACATTTCAAAAATTAGCACCTTTATTTGATCTTTTACTTTTTGATGTAAAACATTATAATCGACTTCAACATTTTGAAGGAACAGGTGTTTATAATGATTTAATTGTTGAAAATCTTCAATGGGCTATTCAACATCAACTTAATGTTTTACCACGCATTCCTGTTATTCCTGATTTTAATGATTCTTTAGAAGATGCTGAAGGAATAAGTGAATTATTAAAAGTATCAAACATTCAAAAGGTACAACTTCTTCCTTTTCATCAATTTGGTGAAAAAAAATATGATTTATTGAATAAAGAATATTCTTTAAAAACTTATCAAGCTTATCATGAAGAAGATTTAAAAGATTATCAACAAATCTTTTTAGATAAAGGCATTGATTGTTTCTTTTAGATATAAAAAGCTATCTATTTACTTACAGATAGCTTTTTATTTTTTATGAAGTTGACTCTTTATATACGTATTATACAAAATATTTAATACTACTTCAGAATTATCAAAAACACTTTGTTTTTTATTATTCTTTTCTACATTTAAGATATTTTTATTTTCTAAATTTTTCATATACTCTCTCCTGTTTTAGAAATAATCATTCTTCATTAAGAGTATATTAAAATTTATTTAAAATATTTGTCATTATTTATTTCACAATTCCGCCTTGTATAAATCCTTCATAAACTTTATATGTTTGATAATATATTTCTTCAACACCCTGAAAAAAATCAATTTTTCCTTGAATACGCAACAAGTAAAGATACTCCCCTTTTTGATAAAATAAAGGACCTCTAAAAGGCAATTCTTCATCAACTTGTAATAAAGCTTCTTTTAAAAAATCACCATTAAAGTTTTCCTCTATAACCCTTCCATAGTAATTCATAGACCAACATGGTTTTCCATCTTTATAAACAATTTCTTGTCCACTAAAATTTTCCGCACCAAAGAAGGAATCTAAATAAGTATAATTATTCTCTTGATATGAATAATCATGAGACTCTTTTCTTGAAGAATTGACTTTATTTGTTTTATTTGCATACGTTGCCTTTTTGGCTTTTACAAGAAAGCATACAAGTTCACTTATTTCAATTTTATGAGTTTCTAATGTTAAACAATCATCTTCTTTAACTAAATAATCTATTGAAACACCAAAAAGATTTGAAAGTTTTATTAAATACTCAATATTAGGATAAATAGTTCCTGTTTCCCATTTTGTAACTGTTTGTCTTGAAACATTTAATTGATATGCTAGTTCTTCTTGCGTAAGCATGTTTTTCTTTCTATAATACACTATCTTTTCATTAAGCATTACTGTCACCTCCTAGAAAAATTATAACATTCTTACTTCTTATCACCAGCAACTTTCCTTTACATTTTTGCTACAAAAAATCCTAGGGAAACCCTAGGATCAAACTTTCTCAACTTGTATATGTTTTTCTTTAAAATATTCTTCAACTTCTTGAGGAATTCCTTGATCTGTATAAATACATGATACTTGATGTAAATCAATTAAATTAGAAACTCCTTTTTGATGAAACTTATCTGATTCAGTAACAATAATAACATGGCTTGCTTGTCTTGCCATATCTTTAACAGCTTCACAACGCATATAATCATTTCCTGTAAATCCTGTATCAATACTAAAACCATCTGTTCCAATAAAGAGTTTATCCACAAAAAATGCTTCTGCACATTTTCTCATCATCGGTCCTACCATCACTTGAGATTCATGTTGATATTCTCCACCTAATAAAATAATTTTAATAGCTGTATGTTTACGAATATAATCTGCAATAAATGCAGAATTGGTAATCAGTGTGACATCTTTTTTTGTCTTTGCAATTTCTAAGGCTACTAGAGCACAACATGAACCTGATTCAAGCATAATTGTTTCACCATGTTGAATCGATTCTACTGCTTTTTTAGCTACTTTTTGTTTTTGTTCATAATGATAAGCAAGACGAATATTCATATCATCACTTTTATTAAGAGTAGCATACCCATGTTCTCTAATTAACATACCACTTTCTGAAAGAGCATCTAAATCTTTACGAATTGTAACTTGTGAAACTCCTAGTAATTCAGAAAGTTTTGTAACTTCTACTTTTTTATTTTGTGTGAGTAATTCTAAAATCTTTGTTTGTCGTTTATTCATAAAATAATCCTTTCATTAATAAGAATATCTACTTTTATTTGAAAGCAAGGATTTTATTAAAAAAGAGGCCTTGCCTCTTAGTTATTATAATCATCTTCGATTGTACTATCTACATCGTCTTCTACTTCTTCAGATTCTTCATCTTCGTCAGTATAGATGTCATTCATATCGATGTGTACTTCATCAAATTTATGACGAGAACGTAAATCCCAGTTATTTTCACCAACTGTAATAAAACGTCCGTCTAAAGTGATGTTTGTATAGAATAAAGATTCTTTTTCATTTTTTTCTTCTTCATCAAAACCTTTAACCTCACTTACTTCTTGCCATAATTTATAGAAATTAACTGCTTTTTTCTTTTTAGACATTAATTCATAAGCGACATCAACCATTGATCTATTTTTATCCATCTTTATCTCTCCTTACATTTTTTCAGGTGCTTCAACACCAATTAAGTTTAATGCATTTTTTAATGTAATACGTGTTGCTTCTACTAAAGCTAAACGTTGCATTGATAATTCAATATTTTCTTTATCTATTACATAACAATCATTATAGAAACTATGGAATAATTGTGCAAGTCTTTGAATATAATTTGCGATTTTATGTGGACTTCTTGATTTTGCACTATCTGCAATTTCATTTCTAAATTCATTAATATGTTTTAATAAAGCCATTTCTTTATCATTTACAAGTAATTCAAAATGATCTGCAATTGTAATATCATTTTCTTTAGCTTGTCTTAAAATTGAACACATTCTTGCATGAGCATATTGTGCATAATAAACAGGGTTATCATTTGATTTAGATTTAGCTAATGTTAAATCAAAATCATAAGGTGTATTGGCTGCTTTAGCGGCAAAGAAATAACGAGTTGCATCAACACCAATATCATCAATTAAATCTTTAATAGTGATTGCATTCCCTGTACGTTTAGACATTTTAACAACTTCACCATTTTCCATCATTCTTACCATTTGTAGAATATCAATATTTAATTGATCACTATTATAACCTAAAGCTTGAATAGCAGCTTTCATACGATTGATATAACCATGATGATCTGCTCCTAATAAATCTACTAAATATTCATAACCTCTATCTAATTTATTTAAATGATAAGCAATATCAGGAGTTAAATAAGTATAACTTCCATCAGATTTAATTAAGACACGGTCTTTATCATCTCCAAATTCAGTTGATTTAAACCATAAAGCCCCATCTTGTTCATAAGTAAATCCTTTTTCTTTTAATTTTTCAATTGTAGGAACTACTTTATTTTCTTCATATAAAGAAGTTTCAGAGAACCAAACATCATGATGAACTCTAAATTCCGCTAAAATATCTTTAATTTTTTGTAATTCAAATTTAGTTCCTTCTTTTCTAAAGAAAGCAATCATTTCATCATGATCTGCATTTAAATATTTATCGCCAACTTCTTCTTTGATTTTAACAGCGATATCTTTAATATCTTGACCATGATATCCATCTTCAGGTAATTCAAAATCTAAACCAAAAGCTTCTCTATATCTTGCATATAAAGATAAAGCTAAATTATAAATTTGATTTCCTGCATCATTAATATAATATTCTCTTGTAACATCATATCCTGCAGCTGACATAATACGACAAATACTATCTCCTACTGCTGCCCCTTTAGCATGTCCTAAATGTAAATCTCCTGTTGGATTGGCAGAAACGAATTCAACATTATATTTAATTCCTTTTCCTGCATCACTTTTTCCATAATCATCTTTTTCTGCTAATACTTCTTTAATAATAGAAGTTAAAGCATCTTTTTTCATAAACATATTGATGAATCCTGGACCAGCAATTTCAATAGAATCGATATTTGCTTCCTCTTTATCAATTGCTTCGATTAATTGTTCTGCAATCATTCTTGGATTCTTTCTAAGTAATCTTGTAAGTTGCATAGCGATATTTGTTGAATAATCACCATGACTTTTTTCTTTTGGTATTTCTATTGTGATTTGATCTATTTCATAATCTTCTACAAAATTGCATTTAACCATTGCTTTTTTTAGTGCTTCTTTCAATGCAATTTCAATTTTATTTACAGCCATTTTTTACCTCCTTAAAAAAGATATTTAATCGTTTATACGTTACCATTAAGAGTGCATAAAGTCAATGTTTTTTACCTAAAGTAATGGAGCAATTACACGTAAAATTGCTTCAAACCAACCCATAAATTTACCAGTTACAACTTCATCCAAGGTAATTTCATGAGACTTTTCTACTGTCGCTAAAAAATCTTCCTTAATATCTTTTAATATTTTATTGTTATATAAATAAATTCCATTTTCAAAATGAAGATATAAACTACGATAATCTAAATTAATTGTCCCTACTGTTGCACATTTATCATCCACTAAAAAGTTTTTAGCGTGAATAAATCCAGGAGTATATTCATAAATACGAATACCATGTTTGATCAATGTTTGATAATATGAACGTGTAACTCTAAAAACAATTTTTTTATCTGGTATTCCTGGTGTAATGATGCGTACGTCGACTCCTCTTTTAGCAGCATTGATCAATGCTGTTTGTAAGTTATCATCTAAGATCAAATAAGGTGTTGTAATATATAAATAATCATACGCTTGATTGATCATGTTTAAATAAACATTTTCACCTACATTTTCATCATCTAAAGGAGAATCTCCATAAGGAGTTACATAGCCATCTACCTCAAATTTTTGCTGAGAGCGCACATAATACTTTTCATAATCTTCTTCTGTATTTCTTGCTACATTCCATGATTCTAAAAACATCTTCGTAAGCGAATTAACAGCAGGACCATGAATCATTAACCCAGAATCCTTCCAATGCCCATATTTAACTCTTTGATTAATATATTCATCTGCTAAATTAAATCCACCACTAAAGCCTATTTCACCATCAATCACCACGATCTTTTTATGATCACGGTTATTCATCGCTAAAGATAAAACAGGTATAAAAGGATTAAATGCCACACTCTTTATGCCCATTTTTTCAAGTTGACGATCATAATGACGAGGCAACATCGTAAGTGATCCTACATCATCATACATAAATCTCACTTCTACGCCTTCTTTAACTTTCTCTTTAAGAATATCTAAAACACTTTTCAACATTTTTCCTTCATCAACAATAAAAAATTGCATAAAAATGAATTTTTTCGCATTTCTTAAAGATTCCAATAAAGGTTCAAAAGCATCATCACCTAATGAAAAATATTTAAGATCTTGTCCATAATAAGTAGGATATCTTTGTTGATTTAAATAATTCATTTGTCCTTTAATATAAGGATCAGCTACTTCTTCTATAATATCATTTTCAATAATACGTTGATTCTTTATTTGTTTTAAAAAAGCAAATTGTAACCTTTGACTTGGTTTTTTATCTCCTAAAAATACATAAAGAACACCACCTACAAAAGGTACAGCAGCTATCAAAACAAGCCAGGTAATCTTATAAGCACTTGCATCATCCTTATTTATAATATATAAAGCAGCAAGAACGCTAATAAGCTTGAACAAATAGACAAAAAATCTAGATGATCTATGAATCGTCAAAAAGGCAACAAAAACAATAATTAATTGAATTAAAATCAATAAACCTGAAAATAATATTTTATTCGTTAATAACTTCTTAGATTGCTTCATTTTCTTCTCCATAAAAATCATATTTCATCATCACGTAAACTTCACTTAATTGTTGATGCTCATCACTTAAAATATACTTCACTTTTAAATAACGATCATGTTCCATTGTAATAAGTTCTGTAAAGAGTTCTATCATCCCATAATCTGTATGATAATGATTTCCTATCTTTCTATGATAAGAAAGATTTAATAAAGAAGGTCCATTAGCTAATGTCATTTCTTTACCTTTTAAAATAATTTCTATCTTTTGATCATTGTTATAGAAAGTAAATTTCTCTTTATCAAATCCTTTTTCATAGATTCCATCACTTTTAAATTGAACTGTTTCATGATGATCATCATATTTAAATATACTCTTATAATTTACTTTAATATTCTTTTTCATTCTATCACCGTGCATATTATAACATAAAATGGCAAGAATAAAATCGGTGATAAAATGAGACAGTTTATAAAAAGAATTCTTTATTGTTTTATATTTTTCTTCACATTTCTTTTATTGATGTATGTTATTGCCTTTTGTGTAGGAAAACCTGAACTTAATAAAGATCGTTACATAAAGCTTTATGATGATCAAAATAAGATTTTTTATCAAAGTGTCAATAATTATAGTGGGCAATATGTTTCAATTGATGATGTTAGTCCTTATTTTTTAAAAGCAATTGTTGCTATTGAAGATAAACGTTTTTATAGTCATCATGGGTTTGATTATGTCGGAATTTCCCGGGCAATAAAAACAAATGTCCTAAAAAGGAAAACTTCTCAAGGTGCTAGCACAATAACCCAACAATACGCTCGTCTTCTTTATTTAACAAATGAAAAGACTTGGTCTCGTAAAGTAAAAGAAGCTTTTTTTACTTTACAATTAGAAACGCATTTATCAAAAAAGGAAATTTTAGAAGGTTATATCAATAATGTCTATTTTGGACATGGAATTTATGGCATTGAAAATGCTTCCCAGTATTTCTATGGTAAAAAAGCAAAAGAATTGACTTTAAATGAAGCAAGCATGTTAGCAGGGGTTGTCAATGGTCCCCAATATTATTCACCAATTTTAAACAAAGAAAGAGCTAAACAAAGACAAAGTCTTGTTTTAAAAGCTATGTATGATAATCAAATGATTACCCAAAGTATTTTAGAGGCCACTCAAAAACAAACTCTTAATTTAGCAAGTGAACATTCACTTAATGAAAATATGTCTACTTATTATTATAAGGATACTGTTTTAGAAGAATTAGAGGAATTAGGTTTTTATAATAATCAATATTTAAATAAAGGATTAAATATTTATACTTCTTTTAACAGTGAATATCAAAATACTTTAAATGATCTTATTAAAGAAAAGAAAATACAAGGTGATCTACAATGCGCTTTTACGGTTGCAAATCCTAAAACCAATCAATTACAAGCCTTGATTGGTGGTAAAGATTACGCTAATTCTCAATATAATCGTGCAATACATGCTTCTAGACAAATAGGAAGTACAGTGAAACCTTTTCTCTATTATTTAGCCTTAGAAAACGGATTTAACCCCTCTACACGTTTTCTATGCGAACCAACGACCTTTAAATTAAGTAACAATACAACTTACTCTCCTGCTAATTTTCATCAAAAATATGCTTATCAAGAAATCACACTTGCTCAAGCTATTGCTGTCAGCGATAATATTTATGCTGTAAAAACACATTTATTTTTAGGTACAGAAAATCTTAGAGATTTTCTTAAATCCTATGGAATCAACGCTAAAAACAACGCCTCTTTAGCACTTGGAACAGTTAATACAAACATTTATAATCTTTCAAATATCTACTGTAATATTGCTTCTGGTGGTAAATATCAACATCTTTATACCATTGAAAAAATCGTTGATCATCAAGGGAAAACTATTTATCAACATAAAAATCAAAGAATTCAAAACTTGAACAAAGAAAGCTGTTTAATCCTCAATCAATTATTAACAGGAACCTTTAATAAACAATTTTCAACTTATTTAAATGCAACAATGGAAAATTATCAAACCAAATATAAAGTTGCCTGTAAAACAGGAAGTACAGATTATGATAATTTGATTGTTGCTTATAATCCTAATATCCTCATTAATGGTTGGGTAGGCTATGATGATAATCGAAAAATAGAAAACAGTCAGGAAAAAGTACTTGCTAAAGAAGTGGCGATTAATTTTTTAGATAAAGAAATCAAAAAAGAAAGTTGGTATAAATTAACATCTAAATTAAATGCTATCGCTATTAATCCTATCTATGGAAATATTGATGAAACAGGGATTGTTTATTGGTTTAGAAAAGGGAGTCCTTGATATCTTGTTCATTATCCTATAGAATGGATATGGTGATGAAAATGTTTAAAAATTCTTTTTGGGGAATATTAAAAAAAGGTTATTGGGATAGTGAAAATACAGATGAAGTTTTTGAACCAATTATTAATTTTTTAGTAAATCATAAAGATCAATATATTTTTGATTTTCATGATTTAATGTCTGAATTTCTATATGAATTAGATCGTAAAGAAATCTATGAACATAGTATCAATCAAGAACAATTTGATGAGGAAGATTTCTTAAATCAAAGAGCTTATGTTCTTACAAATGGTAATAAATATTATCATGATATCATTTCCCTCATTAAACCACTAGATGGTGAATTAAAATGTCCACAGCTTTTAACGCTTCCAGCAAAAGCTTGGTCTATCAAAAACAACAAATCTATTGAAAAATATCCACATACACCTAAATATAATATTCAAACAAAAAGCAATACCAAATATTGGTAAAAAAAGAGGATTTTTGAAATCCTCTTTTTAGATACTTCATTATATATAGACATTATTAAAGAATTTGGAGTGCTTGGTGTATGAGATGTGTATTTCTTTAACTTTTAATCGCAACAATTATATCTTGTCTATACATATTAAATGTACCATGTATAGACATGAATATCAATCGTTTTATAAAAAAAGAGAAGAATTTCTTCTTCCCTAAATAACATCATATCCTGCTTGTTTGACAGCAGATATGATCACTTGATCATCAACATCTCGATCATAGACAACATGTGCTTCTTCTTTTTTTAAGTTCACTTGTGAACTTACGCCTTCAATAGCATTAATTGCACGTGTTACATTAGCCACACAATGTTGACAAGTCATACCTTTAATTTTAAATACTTTTTCTTTAATAATTGGATTGTCTAATTTTTTATCTTCTAAAGCTTGATAGATTTCTCCACCACCGCCACAACAAGAACTTTCACCCTTCATGTGTTTTCTTGTTGATTTTAAAGCAATACCAACAACCACCACTAATATAAGAACGATAATAACATTAGCCATAATTACCTCCTGTTATTTTCTTTTCTTCTTAATTTTTTGAACAAGTGTGTAAATAGAAACACCTATTAAATAAATAACAAGTACTCCTAAAAACATATAGAAAGTCGAACCACTTACATTACCCATGATTATGTCTCTCTTTCATTTTCTTTTGATCTCTATAATAATCATCTAAAGGAGATGAACATTGACTACACCCTGCACAAATACCACTACACTTATGTCCATCTTTCTTTCTAAAGAAATGTGTATAGATGACCCATGCACAATAGGTAACAATTAATAAAACAATAATCACATTAGCCATAATAATACCTCCTTTAATTTATAAAAATCCGGAGTAATGAAGTGAACCGACTTTGTTGGACAAAAAATAATTAACTTAATGCTAAGGCTTGA
>NZ_JABWDK010000046.1:0-12575 GCF_013361255.1 Faecalibacillus sp. H12
TGATCGTTGTTGGTCCATCATTGATCAGTGAGACTTTCATCATCGCTCCAAAGATATACTTATTTCTATAAAAAAAAGAAGCCTAACATTAAGTTAGACTTTTAAATAACATATTAGAGCTTCTTTTTATAATTAACCAATTTTTTTGTAAACATCAACGAATTCTTGAGCTAAGTCAATGCATAATAATGATGTCATTAAGTGGTCTTGAGCATGTACCATTAATAAGCTTAATGGTGCTTTTTCTCCTCTAATTTCAGCTTGAATCATTTCAGTTTGTGAATGATGAGCTTCATTAACTGCTTCTTTAGCGTTTCCTAAAGATTCTTCAGCTTTTTCGATATCTCCAGCTTTTGCATATTGAATTGCTTCGATAGCTGAACTACGTGCGCTACCAGCATTAACAATTAAGTTAATTACGATTTGTTCTTGTTGATCCATTTTTATTATCTCCTTCTATAAACAAATATTCAGACTACTTACATCTGCACTATTATTTTATCAAAGTCATATCTATTATTCAAGCGCTTTCGTTAGATAAAGCACTATTTTGAACAAAAAGTCATTTACTACAAATAAGAAACATTCGTAATAAAAAATGATTAAATATAAAAAGGTCCCGAAGGACCTTTCGTTAAAATTATTATTCAATAATTTCAGAGATGTTTCCAGAACCTACAGTTCTACCACCTTCACGAATTGAGAATTTAGTTCCTTGTTCAATTGCGATTGGGTGAATTAATTCAACTGTTAATTCTACAGTATCTCCAGGCATTACCATTTCAGTACCTTCTGGTAATTCGATTACACCAGTAATATCAGTAGTTCTGAAATAGAATTGTGGTCTATAGTTAGCGAAGAATGGTGTATGACGTCCACCTTCATCTTTACTTAATACATATACTTGACCTTTGAATTTAGTATGTGGATGTACTGAACCAGGTTTAGCTAATACTTGTCCACGTTGAATTTGATCACGGTTGATACCACGTAATAATACACCAATGTTATCTCCAGATTCAGCATAGTCTAATAATTTTCTGAACATTTCGATACCAGTAGCAACTGTTTTTTGAGTTTCTTTGATACCAACGATTTCTAATTCGTCATTTAAGTTTAATTGTCCACGTTCTACTCTACCTGTAGCAACAGTTCCACGTCCAGTGATTGTGAAAACGTCTTCTACTGGCATTAAGAATGGTTTATCAACGTCTCTAGTTGGAGTTGGGATATAAGTATCTACAGCTTCCATTAATTCGTCGATAGCTGGAGTCCATTTAGGATCTCCTTCTAATGCTTTTAATGCTGATCCTCTGATTACTGGAGTATCATCACCTGGGAAGTCATATTCATTTAATAATTCACGAACTTCCATTTCTACTAAGTCGATTAATTCTTCGTCATCAACCATATCGCATTTATTTAAGAATACGATGATGTATGGAACACCTACTTGACGAGATAATAAGATGTGTTCTCTTGTTTGTGGCATTGGTCCATCAGTAGCAGCAACTACTAAGATAGCACCATCCATTTGTGCAGCACCAGTGATCATGTTTTTGATGTAGTCAGCATGACCTGGACAGTCAACGTGTGCATAGTGACGAGTTTCAGTTTGATATTCTACGTGTGCAGTGTTGATTGTGATACCACGTTCTTTTTCTTCTGGAGCAGCATCGATTGAAGCATAATCCATTGCAGCAGCTTGTCCTTTTTTAGCAAGACAAGTAGTGATTGCAGCTGTTAAAGTTGTTTTACCATGGTCAACGTGACCAATAGTTCCGATATTTACATGCGCTTTAGAGCGGTCAAATTTTTCCTTAGCCATTGTTAAGGTTCCTCCTATTTTTTAATTTTTTACAATAAACATTCTAGTTTATTTGTTCGAAAAAATCAATATTTATTTGATTTTAATGTAGATTATACATTTCCACCATTTTTCTTGATGATTTCTTCTCTAATTGATTTAGGTGCAGCTTCGTATCTATCAAATTGCATTGTATAGTTTCCACGACCTTGAGTAAATGATCTTAAATCAGTTGCGTATCCGAACATTTCTGATAATGGTACAGATGCTTGAACTGAAACAGCATTTCCTCTTTCTTCTTGTCCTTCGATCATACCACGTCTAGATGAAATATCACCCATAACGCTACCTAAATATTCAGAAGGAGCAGTTACTTCTACTGCCATAATTGGTTCTAATAATACAGGACCACATTTTTTAGCAGCATTTTTAAGTGCTAAACTTGCAGCTACTTTATATGCCATTTCTGATGAATCGACATCATGGTAAGAACCATCAAATAATGTAGCTTTTACGTCTAATACAGGGTATCCAGCAATCATACCAGTTTCAAGTGCATCTTCAAGACCTACTTTTACTGAGTTGATATATTCTCTTGGGACAGCCCCACCAACGATAGCATCAACGAATTCAAATCCTTTACCTTCATTAGGTTCAAATTTGATCCATACGTGACCGTATTGTCCACGACCACCAGATTGTTTTACATATTTACCTTCACATTCAGCTGCTTGAGTGATTGTTTCACGGTAAGCAACTTGTGGAGCACCAACGTTAGCTTCTACTTTGAATTCTCTTTTTAAACGGTCAACGATTACGTCTAAGTGTAATTCACCCATACCAGCGATAACTGTATCTCCAGTTTCAGGGTTAGTAAATGTTTTGAATGTTGGATCTTCTTCAGCTAATTTAATTAAACCATTACTTAACTTATCTTGATCTTGTTTAGTTTTTGGTTCGATAGCTAATTGGATAACTGGTTCAGGGAATTCCATTTTTTCAAGGATAACGAAATTCTTTTCGTCACAGATAGTATCCCCAGTTGTTGTGTTTTTGAAACCTACAGCTGCAGCGATATCTCCAGCGTAAACTTCATCAATTTCATTACGTTTGTTCGCATGCATTTGAAGAATACGACCTAAACGTTCTTTTTTATCTTTTGTAGAGTTTAATACATAACTTCCTGATTGACATGTACCTGAATATACACGGAAGAAAGTTAATTTTCCTACGAATGGGTCAGCCATGATTTTGAATGCTAATGCTGAGAAAGGTTCATCATCTGATGCATGTCTTTCTACTTCATTACCATCTTCATCAGTACCTTTGATTGAAGGAATGTCAGTTGGTGCAGGTAAAAAGTCAATTACTGCATCTAACATTGGTTGAACACCTTTATCTTTGTAAGCTGAACCACATAATACTGGGAATAATTCTACAGCTAATGTTCCTTTACGGATTGCTGCTTTAATTTCTTCTTCAGTAACTTCTTCACCTTCTAAAACTTTCATTAATAGATCATCATCATAAGTTGCTGCTTGATCTAACATTTTAGCACGGTATTCTTCAGCTTGAGCCATATATTCTTCAGGAATTTCTTTGTAAATTACATTTTCACCTTTTGCTCCTTCAAAATAAACAGCTTTCATTTTAATTAAGTCAATGATTCCTTCGAAAGTATCTTCAGCACCGATAGGTAATTGAATTGCAACACCTTGTACTCCTAATCTCTTTTCTAAAGATTCTAATGACATAATGAAATCTGCACCTGTTGCATCCATTTTATTAGCGAATACAATACGAGGTACACCATAAGTAGTAGCTTGACGCCAAACTGTTTCAGTTTGTGGTTCTACACCAGCTTTTGCATCTAATACAGTTACAGCACCATCTAATACACGTAAAGAACGTTCTACTTCGACTGTAAAGTCTACATGGCCTGGTGTATCGATAATGTTAACACGATACCCATTCCATTGAGCAGTTGTAGCTGCTGAAGTGATTGTGATTCCACGTTCTTGTTCTTGTTCCATCCAGTCCATTTGTGAAGCACCTTCGTGAGTTTCACCAATTTTGTGGATTTTACCAGTGTAATAAAGGACACGTTCAGTTGTTGTTGTTTTACCAGCATCAATATGAGCCATGATTCCGATATTACGAGTCTTTTCTAACGAAAATTCACGAGCCATTTGTTTTCTCCCTTCAAAATTTTAGCCGTTATATTACCAACGGAAATGAGCGAATGCTTTATTAGCTTCAGCCATTTTATGAGTATCTTCTTTCTTCTTAACAGAAGCACCTGTTCCGTTTGAAGCATCAATAATTTCGTTTGCTAAACGATCAACCATAGTTTTTTCGTTTCTTAAACGAGAGTAGTTTACTAACCATCTTAAACCTAAAGTCATTCTTCTTTCTGAAGAAACTTCAACTGGTACTTGGTAGTTAGCCCCACCAATACGTCTTACTTTAAGTTCAAGAACTGGCATAATATTGTTAATTGCTTGATCAAAGACTTCCATAGCTGGGTTTCCAGTTTTTTCTTCTACTTTTTTAAACGCATCATATAAGATGTTTTGAGCAACACCTTTTTTACCATCTAACATAATGTTGTTGATAAGTTTAGAAATAGTTTTAGAGTTATACACTGGATCAGGTAGAACGTCTCTTTTAGCAACTCGTCCTTTTCTTGACATATATATTTCCTCCTATAAGTATTAATTAAGCTTTTGGTTTTTTAGCACCGTATTTAGAACGTGCTTGTTTACGATCGTTAACTCCAGCACAGTCCATTGTACCACGGATAATATGGTAACGAACCCCTGGTAAGTCTTTAACACGACCACCACGAATTAAAACAACACTATGTTCTTGTAAGTTGTGTCCAATTCCTGGAATATATGCAGTTACTTCCATACCATTTGATAATCTAACACGGGCATATTTACGTAAAGCCGAGTTAGGTTTTTTAGGTGTCATAGTAGCAACACGAGTACACACACCACGCTTTTGAGGTGATTTAGTTGATGTAGCTTTTTTAGCTAATGAGTTATAACCTCTATTTAAAGCAGGTGAATTTGATTTTGTTGTTTTATCAGTACGACCTTGTCTTACTAATTGGTTAATTGTAGGCATTTCTTTCTCCTTTCTTGATAACACACAATACCGGGTGTTTCATATTTAATCAATAAATATTGCACCCAATCAGGGCACTGACAATATATTATAGTATTAAAATGATAATGTCAACAAAAAAATTAAAAAATATAAAAAAAATAGGCCTAAGCCTATTTTTTTATAATTGATCTCCAAGATTTTCATGATTATCATCTAATAAATCATATTTAGCAAGTTCAGCTGCTTTTGCTTCTTCAGCTTCTTTTGCTAATGTTTCAGGTGATTTTAAAGGACCTCTAAATCCTGTACCAGCTGGTAATAATTTACCAATTAATACATTTTCTTTTAATCCTTTTAACATATCTTTCTTACCTTTAATTGATGCATCAGTTAAGATCTTAGTAGTTTCTTGGAATGATGCTGCAGATAAGAATGAATCAGTTTCAAGAGATGCTTTAGTAATACCTAATAAGATTGGTCTACCAACAGCTGGATGTTTTCCTTCTTTTAATGCTTCTCTATTTAATTCAGTAAATTGAGTTACATTAACATGTGTTCCAGGAAGTGTTCCAGTATCTCCACCTTCAACAATTCTAATTTTCTTCAACATTTGTCTTACGATAATTTCGATATGTTTATCAGAAATTTCGATACCTTGAATACGATATACTTTTTGAACTTCTTTAATAATATACTTTTCAACAGCTTCTGTATCAGCTACATTTAATAATTCTTTTGGATCAATAGAACCTTTAGTGATTTTATCACCAATACGTACTTCATCACCAACATTAACTCTTAATTTTGCACCATATGGAGTTAAGTAACTTCTTGTTTCTAAATCGTTAGAAACAACAACTTCCATTCTTCCTGCATTATCAATAATATTTGATACTTCACCATCAATTTCAGAAATAATTGATTTAGCTTTTGGATTACGTGCTTCAAATAATTCTTGAATACGAGGTAACCCTTGAGTGATATCGGCACCACCGGCAACCCCACCATCATGGAAAGTACGCATTGTTAACTGAGTACCTGGTTCACCGATTGATTGTGCAGCCATAACCCCAACAGCTTCACCTAATTCAACAACATTACCTGTTGCTAAGTTACGACCATAACATTTTTTACAAACTCCGCCTTTAGCAACGCAGCCAAGAACTGAACGAATTTCAACTTCTTTAATACCTGCATCACAAACAACTTTAGCGTTTTGTTCAGTAAAGATTTCACCTGCAGCAACTAATAATTCTTTAGTTTCTGGATGGTAAACATCTTTTTGTGAATAACGACCAACTAAACGGTCATATAATGGAACAATTACAGTATTGTCATCTGTATTGTATAATTCAGTAACAACGAATCCTCTATCTGTTCCACAATCTTCTTCAGAAATAATAACTTCTTGAGCAACGTCTACTAAACGTCTTGTTAAGTAACCTGAATCGGCAGTCTTTAAGGCTGTATCTGTAGAACCTTTACGGGCACCGTGTGTTGAAATAAAGAATTCTGATGCTGTTAAACCTTCACGGAAGGCAGACTTGATTGGTAACTCGATTGTTTCCCCTTTTGGATTTGACATCAATCCACGCATACCTACTAACTGAGTGAAGTTAGAAAGTGATCCACGGGCACCTGAATCAGACATGATGAAGATTGGGTTACGATCATCAGCTTCGAACTCTTGACGAACGACTTCTTGGACTTCATCTTTAACACCAGTCCATAATTTGATTACGCTTTGGTATCTTTCTGCTTCAGTTAATTTACCTTTATTATAGAAAGTTTTAATTTGTTCAAGTTTTTGATCTGCTTTATCAAAGATTTCAAATTTAGCTTGTGGCACTTGGATATCATAAGCAGATACTGTAATACCAGCAATTGTTGAATATTTAAATCCTTGGTCTTTTAACTTATCAAGCATTAAACTTGTATCAGTTAATGCAGATTGTTTGAACACTTCATCAATGATGCTTCCTAATGCTTTTTTACCTAATGGTTTAACTGGTTGTTGAGCAGCAATATGTGATTTAATATCAGTTCCCATTGGAACAAAGTATCTATCAGGTGTTCCAGATAAGTTTTCTTTACCTGGTTCATTGATAAATGGGAATTGTCCATCAAAGATATCATTAAAGAAAATTTTACCTACAGTAGTAATTAAATAACTGTTATTTTGAGCTTCTGTAAATGTTGCATTGTGTAATGCAGATGCTTTAATAGCAACTCTTGTATGAAGATTTACAGTTTTAGCAAAATATGCATGATCAACTTCATTTCTATCAGCAAAGACAGTACCTTCACCAATTGCTCCAACATCTTCTAATGTTAAGTAGTAGTTACCTAACACCATGTCTTGGGATGGAGTAACGATAGGTTTACCATCTTTAGGACCTAAGATATTTGTTGATCCTAACATTAATTGTCTTGCTTCTTGAATTGCTTCTTCACCTAATGGTACATGGACAGCCATTTGGTCCCCATCGAAATCGGCATTGAACGCTGGAGTTACTAATGGGTGAAGACGAATAGCACGCCCTTCTACTAATTTAGGTTCGAATGCTTGGATACCTAATCTATGAAGAGTTGGCGCACGGTTTAATAATACTGGATGTGCTTTGATAACTTCTTCAACGATTGGCCAAATTTTATCATCCATTTTATCAATTAATCTTTCAGCTGCTTTAATATTTGTAGCAATTTCTTGATCAACTAAACCATGGATAACAAATGGTTTAAATAAGCTTAATGCCATTTCACGTGGAATACCACATTGATACATTTTTAAGTCTGGTCCTACAGCGATAACTGAACGTCCTGAATAGTCAACACGTTTACCTAATAAGTTTTGACGGAAACGTCCTTGTTTACCTTTTAATGTATGGCTTAATGATTTTAACGCACGTCCACCAGCACCAGTAATTGGTTTAGAACGACGACCATTATCAATTAAGGCATCAACAGCTTCTTGTAACATACGCTTTTCATTTTGAACGATAATAGAAGGTGTTCCAAGTTCTAATAATTTTTTCAAACGATTATTACGAGTAATAACACGTCTATATAAATCATTTAAATCACTTGTCGCAAAACGTCCACCATCTAATTGTAACATAGGTCTTAAATCAGGTGGTATAACTGGTAATGCTTCAAGAATCATCCATTCAGGTTGATTATCAGAAGATCTAAATGCTTCAATAGCTTCTAATCTCTTCAATAATTTAGTACGTTTTTGTCCTTGAGCTTCTTTTAATTCTTTAGATACAAGTTCAAATTCTGCATCTAAATCAACTTGTTTTAATAAAGTTTGAATCGCTTCAGCCCCAATTTGAGCTTCAAATGTATGACCAAATTGTTCATAACATTTACGATAATCTCTTTCAGATAATACTTGTTTGTATTCTAAAGGTGTAGTTCCTTTATCAATAACAACATAAGAAACAAAATAAATAATTTCTTCTAGTTGTTTTGGTGACATATCTAAGATTAATCCCATTCTTGATGGAATACCTTTTAAATACCAAATATGTGCTACTGGTGTAGCTAATTCAATATGTCCCATACGTTCACGACGTACTGCAGATTTAGTAACTTCTACACCACATCGATCACATACAACACCTTTATATCTAATTTTCTTATATTTTCCACAACTACATTCCCAATCCTTAGATGGTCCAAAGATTCTTTCACAGAATAGACCATCTTTTTCAGGCTTTTGAGAACGATAGTTAATCGTTTCAGGTTTTTTTACTTCACCATAAGACCATTCACGAATTTTTTCAGGAGATGCTAATCCAATTTGGATTGATGAAAATTTATTAGTATTTGCCATTTTCTATTCCCTCCTTATAATGATTCACTTTCTTCAGTTTCAACTAATTCTTCAGATTTCATAGCATCAGTAACAACTTCTTTTTCTTCGTTTACATCTTCTTTTTCAATTGATCTTGGGAAACGTCTTTCTTCATCTTCGATATTTCTTTCATCAATTTCTTGATCATTTTCATCTAATAAACGAATATCTAATGCTAATGCTTGTAATTCTTTCTTTAATACTCTAAATGATTCAGGTAATCCTGGTTCTGGCATTGGTTGTCCTTTAACAATAGCTTCATATGTTTTAACACGTCCAACAACATCATCAGATTTAACAGTTAAGATTTCACGAAGTGTATAAGCAGCACCATAAGCTTCAAGTGCCCAAACTTCCATTTCCCCAAATCTTTGTCCACCGTTTTGAGCTTTACCTCCAAGTGGTTGTTGAGTAACTAATGAGTAAGGTCCTACTGAACGTGCATGTAATTTATCATCAACCATGTGTGATAATTTAACGAAGTACATAATACCTACAGATACAGGAGAATCAAAATATTCACCCGTACGTCCAGAAATAACAGGTTGTTTTCCATCTTCATTCATTCCTGCTTCTTTCATTAATGCTTCTAAGTCTTCACGATGTAAACCATCGAAAGCAGGAGTAGCAATATATAAACCTAATTGTCTAGCTGCATAACCTAAATGTAACTCTAATACTTGTCCGATATTCATACGAGATGGAACCCCTAATGGATTTAACATGATATCTAATGGTGTACCATCTTCTAAGTGTGGCATATCTTCGATTGGTAAGATTTTTGAAATGACCCCTTTATTACCATGACGTCCAGCCATTTTATCTCCTTCAGAGATTTTACGTTTTTGAACGATATAAACTTTAACAACACGGTTAACACCTGGTTGTAATTCATCACCATTTTTACGATCAAAGATTTTAATATCATGAACGATACCAGCCCCACCATGAGGAACTCTTAATGAATTATCTTTAACTTCTCTTGACTTTTCACCAAAGATTGCAAGTAATAATTTTTCTTCTGCTGATAATTCAGCTTGACCTTTTGGAGTAACTTTACCAACTAAGATATCTCCTTCTTTAACTTCAGCACCAATCATGATGATACCATCACTATTTAAGTTTTTACGTGCTTCATCCCCAACGTTAGGGATATCTCTTGTAATTTCTTCAGGTCCTAATTTTGTATCACGACATTCAATTGAATATTCATCAATATGAATAGATGTATATACATCTTCTTTTACTAATCTTTCAGACATAATAACGGCATCTTCGTAGTTATAACCATTCCATGTCATGAAACCAACTAACACGTTTTGTCCTAATGCTAATTCACCTTGTTCCATTGCTGGACCATCAGCTAATACTTGACCAACAACAACTTCTTCTCCAACTTTAACAATTGGTTTATGGTTGATACAAGTTCCTGCATTTGAAATAGCAAATTTTGTTAAACGATATTTGTGAACAACTGCTTCATCATCCACGATTTCAATACGTTTAGCATCTACATAACTTACAGTACCGTTATGTTTACTTACTAAAGCTGCTCCAGAATCTCTTGCAGCTTGATATTCCATACCTGTCCCAACAAATGGTGTATGTGGATTTAATAAAGGTACAGCTTGACGTTGCATGTTGGCACCCATTAAAGCACGAGTTGCATCATCGTTTTCCAAGAATGGAATACATGAAGTGGCAACAGAAACGATTTGTTTTGGAGAAATATCGATAAAATCAACATCTTCTCTTTTAGCCATAATATTTTCACCTAAATGACGGGCGATAACTTGTTCATCTAAGATTTCACCTTCATCAGATGTTTGTACATTTGCTTGTGCAATAATGTAATTTTTTTCTTCATCAGCAGTTAAATAACGTACATCGTCTTCATCGATAACACATTTATTAACTTTACGATATGGAGTTTCAATAAATCCATATTCATTGATTTTAGCATAAGATGCTAAAGTTGAAATTAACCCGATGTTTGGACCTTCAGGAGTTTCGATTGGACAAATTCTTCCATAATGGGAAGCATGTACGTCACGGACTTCATATCCTGCACGGTCTCTTGATAAACCACCTGGCCCTAATGCAGATAAACGACGTTTATTTGTTAATTCGGCTAATGGGTTAATTTGATCCATGAATTGTGATAATTGTGATGACGCAAAGAATTCTTTCATTGCGGCAGTTAATGGACGAATATTTGTTAAAGATTGTGGTGTTACTGAATCCACTTCAGATAATGACATTCTTTCTTTAACAACTCTTTCCATTCTTGATAATCCAATTCTGAATTGGTTTTGAATTAATTCACCTACAGAACGTACACGTCTATTTCCTAAATGATCGATATCATCTAATAAACCTATACGAGCCATATGAGATACTCTATCTTCAGGTGCTAAATCATAAGAATTGAAAATATCAACTAAGTTTAACATATATGAATATGCTGCAATCATGTCAGAGATTGTAACATATTTACAATTTAATGATAAATCTGTACCAATTACTTTCATAACTTTAGTACGTGATTCATCAACATAAACATGAACTACTTGTAATACACCATTACTTTCTAATCTAGGATTAGTTTTCATTTCAACAGTGTGTGCACCTGCTTCAAAAACAGGTCTTAATGTATCAATAACTTCATTTGTAATAACTGTTCCTTTTGTACAAACAACGTTACCATCAATATCTTTAACATCTTCAGCAAGAACACGTCCTGCAATACGATCTAATAAACTTAATTTTTTCTTAAATTTGAAACGACCAGCTTTAGCTAAATCATAACGTTTAGGATCAAAGAATCTAGTATATAAAAGGCTTGTAGCACCTTCTAATGTAGCAGGTTCTCCTGGTCTTAATTTATTATAAATTTCAATTAAAGCTTCTTCTGTGTTTGTTGTATTATCTTTTGCTAAAGTGTTCAAAATAAATTCATGATCACCAAAAACATCAATAATATCTTCATTACTAGAAAGTCCTAAAGCACGTAATAAAACTGTTCCTGGGATTTTTCTATTACGGTCAATACGAACATTTAAAACATCTTTTGCATCATTTTCGAACTCTAACCAAGTCCCTCTTGATGGGATAATACTACCTTCAAAGACAGTTTTACCACTTTTATCAATGGCATCAGCAAAGTATGCCCCTGGTGAACGTACTAATTGAGATACAATAACACGTTCTGCCCCATTAATAATGAAAGTTCCTGAATCAGTCATTAATGGGAAATCACCCATAAATACTTCTTGTTCTTTAATTTCACCAGTTCCTGAATTGATTAAACGTAAAGTAGCACGAATTGGTGCTGCATAATTTGCATCACGATCTTTACTTTCGTTTACGGAATATTTTGGTTCATCAAAGGCACAATCAACAAATTCTAATGATAAAGTTTCATTAAAGTTTGTAATTGGGTAGATATCATCAAATACTTCTTTAATTCCTACTTCTTTAAACCATTTATAGGAATTTGTTTGAATTTCTACTAAATTTGGTAACTCTAAAGATCCTGAAATCCTAGAGTAATTACGACGAGTAATCTTGCTTTTTGCTGTAGTTGTATGCTTTTCCACGAATTAACTCCACCCTTCTTTATCTCTATTAAACTGTTTTTGAGCGCACAAAAACGCTTGATTTTAAATATTAATAGTCATTATTGTATTTTAGATAAAGGTTTCAAAAAAGTCAATACCTTTTTTTATAAAAAATAAAAATCTAAAGTGAAAAGTTAAATTCCACTTTAGATATGACAAAGTGGATTTTAGTCTT
>NZ_JABWDK010000047.1:0-12229 GCF_013361255.1 Faecalibacillus sp. H12
GCATTTCTTATTTGACTCATTTTTTTACCTCCTTACATGAGTGTTTTATAGTTAGTAATCATCGCTTTTTCATATCTTTTTTAATATTGATGTAAGGAGCTTCCTGATTTAATTGTATCATATGCTTAAAGATAATTTGTCTCATATTTGTTTCACATTTGTCTCATTTCTATTATCATTTTATCTTCTTTTTTCCTTCTTTCAATGGATAAATAGTCCAAAAAAAAGATGCCTTCGCTAAAGCATCTAATTGTATGGAAGAGTAATAATTAAAACAAATGTTTCTGGTAAATCTTGGATAAACAATTGTCCGTGATGTGTTTCTACAATTTTTTGAACACTTTTTAAACCAATTTTATTACTTTCAATTTTTTGTAAATCTTTTTTCTTTTCATTTTCAAAAACAATTTTTATTTTACCTTGTTTAATACTAATTTCTAAATAAATAGGTTTATCTTTTTTTAGCATATTTCAATATATTTGAACAAATATTATTGATCATTCTTTTCATCATTGATAAATCTAATTGTAAATCAACTGAGCATATATCAATTTCTTTTTCAATCCTAAATCCTTCTAATTCTAAATATTCAAGATTTTCTTGAAGATAATATATAAATTGTTCACTTTGAATCGTTTCTAATTGAGGCAATAAATCTTGTTCAAAAACAAGTGCATATTCAAATGTTTTATTTGATAAATCTTTAATTTGTTCTGTTTTTTCAATACATCCTTTTAAATAATGATCCATTTGTTTTTCATCTTTATAACAATGTAAGCTTAAAATATCCAAATAACCTCTTAGCGTAGTAAGCGGTGTTCTTAAATCATGTGATAAAGAAGTAATTAATTCTTGATGAGCTTCTTTAATTTTTGATTCATTTTGATAATTTGAATCTAAGGTTGTTCTTAAAATATCAACTTCACGTGCCAATATAGATAATTCGTCATGACTCTTGATTGTCATTGGATGATTTAAATCTCCTTGTGACATATTTAATACTTCTTCTTTTAAAATATTAATATATTTCACTTTTTTTCTAATAAAAATAAATGTAGGTAAAAAGAAAAGTAATAAACTAACAAATAAAGCACAATAAAAATAATACTTTATATATTTTAATAAATGCATAGAACTAACATAAACAATTCCCTCACCATCTTTAAATGTTATTGTTTCTGTAAAAAAATTATTAAATGCGTATTGTTCAAAATCACTTTTTAAAATATACAAAGGTGTAAATCCTACCGGCTCATCAAGAATTTTTCCAAGACTACCATCAATGTATAATTCTTTTTCATTACAAAGAAGAATATTCGTATAATCATCATGCTTCTTTAAAAGATTTTTCAATTCCTTTTTATCATTTTTATCTTTTGAATAAATAGAAATATTTTTTGCTTCTTCTTTAAAACCTTTTATAAACGTCTTTTCATTAAAAGGTTTTTCAACGGTTTCAATGAAAGTATAGAAATCTGTTACATTGTTTCTAAAAAAGGCATAACATAAGATAGCTAAAATAGCCGAAGAAAGAAGTAATAAAACGATTTTCATTGATAAACTCAAATTTCTTTTAGTCAATATAATACCCCTTTCCCCATACTGTTTTAATAATACGTGGATTTTGTGGATCATCTTCTATCTTCTTTCTTAAATTTCGAATATGTACCATAATCGTATTATTCGCCCCATAATAATAATTTTCATGCCAAATAGCTTCAAATAGTTGACTTGCAGAAATAACTTGTTTTCTATTTAGTAACAAATAATCTAAAATTTCATATTCTAAATCTGTCAAAGAAAGTTTTTTTCCATTCAACTTAACTTCTTTATGTTCTTGATTGACTTCTAAATTTTCAATAATCGATATTTTTCTTATTGAAGAAATCTCTTTTTCCTTTCCTTGATAAACATGATATCTCCTTAATAAAGCTTTTACTCTTGCATTGAGTTCATTATAAGAAAAAGGTTTGGTTAAATAATCATCCCCACCACTCGAAAAACCTAATGTTTTATCACTTTCTTGACCTTTAGCCGTTAAAAATAAAATAGGAGCATTAGTTTTTTCTCTCATTAATAAACACGCTTGATAGCCATTCATTTCAGGCATCATGACATCTAAAATAATAAGATCTATCTCATCATCTAATAACTCTAGCGCTTCTTTTCCATCTTTGGCTTCAATGATTTGATAGCCTTCATTTGTAAGTAAAACATGAACAACTTCTCTAATGTCTTCATGATCATCAACAATCATTATCTTTTCTTTCATAAACTTCTCCAATCTTTTGCCTTGACCCAGTTTTCGTGGTTCATCATATGATCTAGATGTTCCATTACTTTTTTTTGTGATGCATATTTTTGTATTAACTGCATTTTCTTATCATAATTTTTTTGCTTTATCTTCTTTAATGCATGAGGAACATGCTTCTTTTTATAATATTTTCCAAAATAATATAAATTTTGATTTGTTGCTTCTATACTAACTATTTGTGATGTTAACCGATGATGAATATGTCCATATTCTCCTAATGGATTATGAGTTACAACCATCGCCCATGCTTTCTTATTTAAAATATAGGTAATGTCTTTTTTTATTTTTTGTTTAACATGTAACCACTTGTCTCTTTGACCATTTGTTTTATCTGGATAATCAAACATTAATCCTTGATTATGTGTCTCTTTCATAATCCTCATAAATTCTTTTTTTCTTTTTTCATTATTTCCATTTGTTAGACAAACAACTAAATAATGTCCCTTCAATAAATGACTTCCACCCCAAATTGTTTCATCATCTGGATGTGCAACGATCATTAATTTCTGACATTGTTTTAAATCTATTTGATTAATTTCTTTTTGATGTAAACATTTAGAATCATCTATTAAAAAACATCCTAAAACAACCATTATACAAATAACGATAATACTTTTCTTCATTTCTATCACCTATTATACCTTATCACTTATTTCTTAATAATAATTCATAAGAATTCTTAAGACTTTCTAAAGCCTCCTTTTACGTAGACTTTATTTGTTTATGATTTCTTAAGAATTGATTAAGGGAATTATTAAGAATGACTTGCTAGAATGAATAGCGAGGTAAAAAAAGATGAAGAAAAAGGATTATTTATATATGTTGGTTTTAACTATTATACCATTATTTATGGTCTTCATAGTAAAAAGTCAACATCTCTTATTTGGAAATTCAATTGATTGGTTTAACCAGCATGTCACTCTTGCTGATGCTTTAAGACATGCAATTAGAAGTGAAGGAACAATTTTTCCTACTTATCTTTCAAATTTAATGTCAGGTGTTAATATTTATCATTTTTCTTATTATGGTACTTTAAGGTTTGATGTTTTATTAGGTGCTTTATTGATTCATGTAAAAATGGTCAATATCATCATTTTCTATCAAGTATTTTTAATAATTTTAACACTGATTGCTTGTTATTTATTTTTAAGAAATCATCTTAAAAATCGTTATCTATGTTTTTTGATGAGTTTATTCACTTTACTTTCAGCCTTATTTTTTCAATTTCATAAACAAATCATGTTTGTAAATTATATGCCTTTTTTATTTTTAATGTTACGTAGTATTGATCGTTATTTTATAAGTCAAAAGATAACAAGTATTGTTATCTGGGGAAGTTGTATTGTATTACATAGTTATTTTTATTGTGTTGGGTGTTTTATTGTTTGTTTTATTTATTTTATGCTTCATTGTTATCGTTATAAAAACTATAAAAAACATTTTTTACATTTAATTGCTGCTTATCTTCTTATTGTTTTATTGACAGCTATTTATACAATTCCAACATTATTTGTAATTGCTGGTGGAAATAAAAGTGTGAATGCAACCAACTATCTTAGTTTATTGATTCCGACTTTTTCACTAAAGGGACTTCTTTATAATAACTATGGCTGTGGTCTCACTTATATGTTCTGGGTTTTAATTGTCTTTGGATTATTTAAAGAAAAGACACGTACTCTATCAATTATTTTAATGATTTCTATGTTATGCCCTATCGTCAGTTTGATTATGAATGGGTTTTTATATGCTAGAAGTAAAATACTGATTGTTTTTTTACCTTTGGTTATTTTACAAGCAGGTCTTGTATTAGAAAATAATCATTTTAAGATCAATAAGTATATGCTATTTTTCTTTGTTTTTCCATTATTTTTTATACAAAGATCTGAACTTGTTTTTCTTGATTTAATTATTAGTTTAATCATTCTTTATTTTTCAAAAACAAATAAAAAAAGATGTTTTATTTATCTTTTAGTCCCACTATTCGTTGTTTATTACAATAATCCTACAACCAGTTTTCTACCAAATAAACAATATAAAAAATACGCAAATCAAGAAGTAGAAACATTGATTCAAAGAAATTTTATAAATACTTTAGTTAATATGAATGAAATTCATCAAAATATGAATCAAACTTATCAAAATCAAGTAACCCGTCTTTCAGGTTATACATCAACAAATCATCATCTTTATAATTCATTTTTATTTGATACTTTAAAGATTCCTATTTCTTTAAATAATCGTGTTGGACAAATAGATCAAAATAATCTTTTCTATTTAAAGATGTTATCCGTTGATTCAATTATCTCAAAAAAGAAAATCGATGGTTATCAAGAAATTGATGCTATTAAAGATTTAAAACTTTATCAAAGTCAAGATATTATGCCTATTGCTTATGCAACAAATAAACTCTATAGCCAAAATCAGTTTCATCAACTGCAATATCCTTATACCTTGGATATTCTTTATAATCATGCCATTGTAAAAAATGGAAATAGTACAGATCAAAGTCAATTTATCAAAGAAGACATGGGTTTAAAGAGTTCATATCAAATTCAACAAAAGAAAAATAAAAAAATCACTCTTTCTCTTCAAAGAAAGACTAAAAATCAAATCATTGTTATTGAAGGCGATATTAAAAATTATAAACCACATCAAAGTGTCTCTATTACAATCAATGGGATTAAAAATAAATTATCTAGAAGTAATTCACCTTATTATAATCAACATACACATTTTACTTATTTATTATCTGGTGAAAATATTAAAACTTTATCCATTTCTTTATCTAAAGGACATTATGATCTTAAAAATATTAAAACTTATTCTTTAAATAAAGAAGTTATTGAAAATAGAAATAAAGAAGTAGATTCTTTAAATATTCAAAAAGGAAAAGATGTTTTAAAAGGATCAATTAATGTTAAAAATGATGGTTATTTTATAACTCGTATTCCTTATGATCGTGGTTATACAATTTATATCGATGGTAAAGTTGTAAAGAGTGAAATTGTAAATGAAGCGTTTTTAGGATGTCCTATTAATCAAGGAAAACATAAAATTCAAATAAAATTTACCCCTACTGGATATCGTTTAGGTTTTATTCTATCTTACTTTGGATTTATGGTGATTTTTATAAATTACATTATTGAAAGGAGACGAAAAAATGAAGGATGATACAAAAGAAATAGTGAGTTATGTTTTTGTAGGTGGGATGACAACTCTCGTAAATTATGTTGTTTATTTCATTTTGTTAAAAATACATAGTCATTGGTTAATCGCTAATAGTATTTCTTGGATTTTTGCAGTTTTGTTTGCTTATTATACAAATAAAAGATATGTGTTTAAAAGTACAAATAATATAAAAAAAGAATTTATATCTTTTATCTTATTAAGATTTATGACGTTATTGATTGAAAATATATGTCTTTATCTTTTAATTGATTTATTAAATCTTCAACCAATGATCTCTAAAGTATGCGTCAGTTTTATTACGATTCTATCAAATTATATTTTATGTAAATTTAAAATTTTTAAAGAAGAAGGTGTTTGTCATGGATAAAATAAGTGTTATTGTTCCTTGTTTTAATGAAGAAGATGTTTTACCACTCTTTTATAAAGAAGTGACTCATGTTTTAGAAAGTATTGAAAATATTGATTATGAAATACTTTTTATCAATGATGGTAGTCATGATCATAGTGAAGATATTTTAAAATTACTAGCTCATAAAAATCCTCATTGTTTCTATTATTCTTTTTCTCGTAATTTTGGAAAAGAAGCCGCTATGTATGCAGGACTTGAAAATGCTAGTGGAGATTATGTTGTTATTATGGATGCAGATTTACAACATCCTCCTTATTTATTAAAAGAAATGTATAACTCATTAAAATATGAAGAATATGATTGTTGTGCCGGTAAACGTATTGATCGTACTGGTGAAGGAAAATTAAGAAATTTTTTATCTCATAGTTTTTATAAAGTGATTCAAAAACTTACAAAAATGGATATGGATGATGGTGCTGGTGATTTTAGAATGATGACTCGACAAATGGTCAATGCTATTTTAGAACTTAAAGAATATAATCGTTACATGAAAGGATTATTTTCTTTTGTAGGATTTAATACAAAATGGCTTGAATTTCATAATGTTGAACGTCCTGTTGGTAAAAGTAAATGGAATTTTGCTAGTTTATTTTCCTATGCATTTAAAGGCATTTTCTCATTTTCATCAACACCTATTACGATTGCAGGAGTCATTGGTGGTATTTTAATAGGTATTTCTTGTATTGTTTCTTTATACTCTGTTTTTGTTCATCCTGTTTCCTATCTTACAAGTTTAGTTTTATTTTTAAGTGGTTTGCAACTTATCTTTGTTTCTATCTTAGGTCAATATTGTTCATCATGTTACTTTGAAACGAAACAAAGGCCTATTTACATTATTAAAAATACAAATAATATTCATAAAAAAATGGGATAAATGAAAAAGGATTGTTATTCAATCCTTTTTTCATCATAATCTTTAATATTCAACTCTTGAAAAGATAAACAACTTTCTTCTTTTGTTAAGCGTACCGTTTTTCCATAATTATTGATTTTTAATAAATATTTTCATTTTTTTAACTCATTCCACAATAAAAAGAAAAGGATTGTTTATATGAACAATCCTTTTCTTAAATTTTTTTCTTTGCTTTCATACGTGCCTTACATTCATACATATTTTTATCTGCTCGATTCAATAATAACTTTAAATTTGTTTCTCGACTATGCGTAGAAAGTGCATAACCAAAGGCAAAATCAATGAATATTTGTTTACTAAATTCATTATAACATCTTGCTTCGTTTTGTACTTGTAAAATAATATCTTCTACCTCTTGTTGAGTAACATCATTTAATAAAGCAATAAATTCATCTCCTCCATATCTTCCAACAAAATATTTTTCAGGAATAGAAGTACGGATAATATGTGCAAAATTCATAATTAATGTATCACCAGCAAGATGTCCTAAAGAATCATTAACTACTTTTAAATCATTCAAGTCAAAAACAATAATTGCGGTCGGTTCATCAAAGTGATCATAGTGAGCAATCAATTCTTCTACACGACTTCTATTAGGCAAACCGGTATGCAAATCAATATATGCTTTTTTATTAAGTTCTCTATTTTTCTTCATTAAAACAACTGCAGATACAGATTCCTTGATCATCATTAGAATAACTAAAGCAATTACAAAAATCAATGCTTTCTCTATTTGATCTAATCTTGTCGCACATTTTTGAGAATAATCTTCAGCAGCTGTAACTGTTTCATCTGCTAAATAAAAATATTCTTCACTCATTTTAATAATATTTGTTTGTTGATATCCCTTTTCTCTTACTAAACTAATTTCATCTTTTAAAGATACCCAAGAAGTATGTAATTCCGTTAATTTCTTTTGATAATGTTGATCATTTAATGTTGTCAGTTGATACTTTCCACCACCATTTGTCAATCCATAAAAAATATCATCTAAATATTTAATTAAAACATCATTTTCATTTCCTGATATTTCTAATTTAATTTCTCTTTGTGTGGCCCCTCTAATAATTCCTGCATAATTAATAACACGTGCATTTCCTTGAATCTTTTTAACATCACTCATCATAAAAATCGTTAAAGTAATTAAAACAATGAGTAATATTCCCTGGGCAATTTTTTCTCCTAAATTTCTTCTTTGTTCTTTTTTCATTTACTTCATCTCTTTCCCTTAATACTATAACAAATTTATAGCTTATTCGCTATTAAAAAAGAAGAAACATAAAGTCTCTTCTATAAGTCATATAACTTTGCTTTTGTAAGTATTAATACATATAAAAAATCTCTAGTTGCTTCCTTGGTTTCAAATTTTTGTCTTGTTTGACTGATATAATTTACAGCTTCTGTCCATTCTTCTAAAGAATAATCATCCAATGAAAATAATAAAATTCTTCCTGCTTGTTTATAGTTGACACTCCCTATGTCTAAAGGCAGGGGATTCTTGCTACCTTTCAATATACATTCTTTTTACACTTTTAATAAAAATATATTGAATGACCAGTCTATTTCTAGTAGGTCGTAGTGCAAGATATGGTATGCCATTACCACTCCTAGGGCAGAGCATATAGCTCCCTAGGCAATACATCTGTTACCAATGTATTCAGTTGAATTACAAATGTTTATCGCACCTAACAAATCTCTATGTGTATGATATCCACATTTACAAATATACTTTCTATCTTTTGCATGGTGGATATTTCCACATTGAGGACATTTTTGACTTGTATAAACTGAATCTACATACTCAACTTCTATTCCTGCAAGTTTGCTTTATATTCTATATATTGTGCTAATCTATAGAAAGACCATGTATGCAGACTAGGATTGTTTTTACAACTTGTTCTTGTCGTTGAGCGAATGTTTTCTAATCGCTCTAATTTTATTACTTTTGCTTTATGTTTCTTTGCTGTATTGACGATTTCACGACTTATCTTATGATCTATGTCTTTCATAATACGTTGTTCTT
Organism: Faecalibacillus sp. H12; assembly: GCF_013361255.1. Taxonomy (NCBI): domain Bacteria; kingdom Bacillati; phylum Bacillota; class Erysipelotrichia; order Erysipelotrichales; family Coprobacillaceae; genus Faecalibacillus; species Faecalibacillus sp. H12. The sequence continues at coordinate 8,850 of NZ_JABWDK010000047.1, forward strand.
TATTCTTAATTCTTTTGACGGATGACTAGTTTTTGCTCTTAAAAGGCTATTGCATTTATTGCATCGAATAGCTTTCTTACTCGAAAGGATAGCTCCGCAATCAATACAATAATTTAGACATTTTTCTTTTCCTCTAATTATCATAAAAGATGCACCTCCTTATCAAGTACATCCTTATTGTATTGAATTCTTTAATTATTTATAATCGCTTATTTATTTGACATTTACCTTTTTTATTATTTTATCTTTCTTTTTTTCTTCTTTCAATGGACGGATTGTCCAAAAAAAAGAAGTCACAATGACTTCTTAAAAATTTCATATTAACTTGCATACTATTTTACGTTATTTTTTAATTTTGTAAAAATAAATAATAACAATGTTCCTACAACTGTTGATAAAACAATTAACGCTAAATAATATAATGGATTATTGACCATCCATATTAAGAACAATCCACCATGAGGTGAAGCAACAGAACAATCAAAATACATTGATAATGCTCCTGCAAGTCCTGCTGAAAGGCAACAAGCTGGTAAAATTACTTGAGATTCTTTTTGAATAAAAGGAATAGCTCCTTCTGAAATAAATGAAATACCATTGATATAATTCATTAAAGCATCTTTTCTAGCTTCAAATCTATCTTTAAATAAGGTTGCTGTTAAAGCAATTATAAATGGTGGAATCATTCCTCCAGCCATGACTGCAGCCATTGGATAATAATCATAACTTATAAGCATTCCTATTCCAAAAACATAGGCTGTTTTATTAATAGGACCACCATTATCAATAGCCATCATCATTCCTAAAACAAATCCAAATAAGATTTTTGTTGACATTTGAGATTCAACAAGTGAAACATATTGTAAAATATAGCTATGTGCTATATACAAATAACCATTTAAATAAATCATCACAAGTAAAACAATAACAGTTGATAAAACTGGATGGAATAATGATGCTTCTATTCCTTTTAAACATTGTGGTAAATAAGAAAATAATTTCTTTAAAATCAATGAAACAAATCCTGCTAAAAAACCAGCAACAATTCCTGCAAGCAAAGAAGTTGAATTAGCAGAAATTGATGACATTGAAATTCCTTGACAAACAATTAATCCACCAGCAAAACCTGAAACCATTGCAGGTCGATCTGCAATACTATCAGCAATATAGGCTGATACAATTGGAATAATCATGATTGTTATTAATTGTTGAACATAATTTATAAGTGTCAATAATTGATTTGATAATACTTGATCTTTAACAAGATATAAAATACCATATAGAACTCCACTTGCAACAAGGAATGGTAAAGCATGTGAAATACCATTCATTAAATGTTTGTAAAATAAACGTATGATATTTTGTTTTTCTTTTTTAGTATCATGATGATATATTTCACCATCGCCATTATTTGCTTTTTGAACAAGCTCTTCAGCTTTCGAAATCCCATCTCTTACAGGAACTTGAATTACTTTTTTCGCTTCAAATCTTTGCATTTCTACTTTTTTATCAGCAGCTACTATAATACAAGTACAATGATCAATATCATCTTGTGTTAATTGATTTTTAACCCCTTCTTGCCCATTAGTTTCTACTTTAATAGAAATATTTAATTTTTCTCCCGCTTGTTCTAAAGCTTTAGCCGCCATAAAAGTATGAGCAATTCCTGTAGGACACGCAGTTACTGCTAAAACAGCAGGATGAACAATTTCTTTCACTTCTTCTTTTTTATTTTCCTTAGCATCTATTAATTGTAAAAATTCTTCTTTAGAAGATGCATTAATTAAAGCATTTCTAAAATCTTCTTCCATCAATAAAGTAGATAACTGTGCAAGAGCTTGTAAATGAGCACCTCCCGAATCTTTAGGAGCACCAATCATAAAAAATAAATATGTAGGTTGTCCATCAAGAGATTTAAAATCTAATCCTTCTTTAACAACCATTGCAGATAATCCTGCTGTTTTCACACCTTCACTTTGTCCATGAGGAATAGCAACACCATCACCAATTCCTGTTGTACTTTGCGCTTCTCTATTTAAAACACTTTCTTTATAAATTTCTTTATCATTTAATTTTCCACTTTGATCTAATAAATCAACCAGATGATTGATTGCTTCTTCTTTATTAGAAACTTGTGGATTTAAATCTATCGAATTTATATCTAATAATTCTGTAATTCTCATTTCTAACAACCTTTCTTTTTTTGTCTATCATAAAGCAAAAAAGTTGTTCAATCAAGAACAACTTAATCATACTGACATAACTTATAAATATCTTTGATGCAAGTTCCTACATCTGCTGGTTTATGTGCATCACTCGCTGTAATAATATCCACATGATGTTCTTTAAAAATATCCAACAATTCTTTAGATAAACCTTTATCAGGATGATGATAACGATAATAACACCCTGTATTACATTCCCCTTTAACATGATGTTCTACTAATAATTCAGCAAGTTCATGATAAGTTGGTTTTAAATCATAAGTTGGATAATAACCAAACATTTTAATTGTATCAGGATGAGCTAATTGCGTAAATAAATCGCTTTTAACTAAATCAAAAATCAATTCATAATAACGATGATAAATATCATCTACATTATATTTTTCCCAAAGTAGTTCTTTAGACCAAGGCATATCATATAAAAGTCCATCAATAGAATGAATAGCTCCTACTAAAAAATCAAATTGATAGGGTTCTAAAATATGTCTTATTTCTTCTTTATATTCAGGAACATAACATACTTCTAATCCAAATAAAACTTCTATTGGAAGTTCTTCCTCTTTTACCTCATTAATTAAACGCACATAACTAGAAAGTGTATCTTTAAATTTCATTTTCTTATTAGCAAGCCATTCTCTTTGTTGATCACTTGCTTCTTTAACACCTTGATAAATAACTTCAAATTCTTTAAAACGATGTGTATGATCTAAAATTTGAATACGATCAAATCCTTGTTTATAAGCTTCATTAATAAATTCCATTACATATTCTTTAGTAAGTGGTCCGTTTTCTAAATGCATATGTCCATCTACTAGCATAGGCAATCCTCCATTCATGTTGTATACAATTATAGACTCTTTAATAAAAAAAACAATCTATTTAATAAAACATCTTGTTACAAAAGAAGTAACAAAAACAGTAGATTATTTCCTCTCTATATTTTACTAATATTTGACTATTAAATTTATCATTAGATTTAAAATTTAAATTAGTAGCATATAAATATTTTAGTATACTTGGTATTTGTTAAGAAAGGTCGTTCAGTTTTGAATAGTGTCGTTAGGTATTTAAAATTGAAAACAGCGAAAAAGCCTTTAAGCGGCTATTCAAATAATTTAGGGGTCCCAACTTTGGGGGTCTACTTTAGGGGACAAC
>NZ_JABWDK010000048.1:0-11973 GCF_013361255.1 Faecalibacillus sp. H12
CACCCTCTCAGGTCGGCTACGCATCGTCGCCTTGGTAGGCCGTTACCCTACCAACAAGCTAATGCGCCATAAGTCCATCATCTACCAGTCCCGTAGCACTTTTCATATAGAGTTCATGCGATCTCTACACCTATGCGGTCTTAGCTGACGTTTCCATCAGTTATCCCCCTGTAGATGCCAGGTTACTTATGTATTACTCACCCGTTCGCCACTCTTCACCGAAGTGAAGCGTTCGACTTGCATGTATTAGGCACGCCGCCAGCGTTCATCCTGAGCCAGGATCAAACTCTCCATTGTCCTTCTATCTCTTCAGACAACTTTGGTCTGTTTAGCTCTTTTTTTGTTTTCTGTTTATTTCTAAACTCTCATTGACGTTGTGTTTTATTCTTTCCTGTTCAGTTTTCAATGTCCTCATCAGCAAGTTTGTTTCCTGCCGACTTGTATATAATACAATTAATTTTCAATAAAGTCAATAACTATTTATAATTTTTTTAATTTTTTTCAAAAACCTGTATTGTAAAATGAAACTGGAATTAAGGAATTGATAACAAGGGGCATGCCCCTTGTTATCAATTCGCGCCTGTGACATGCCCCTCATGTTTATTTTCTTCCATAGAAATCGTATTATATTGTTACCACACTTTATAAGGAGATCTCTATGAACACTATTAATATATTACAAAAAACAAAAAATAAACATCTCGATTTTTCTCATTATGAGTATATCATCAATTCCTTGATTATGTTTAACGCTTCTTATTCTGGTAAGCGCAACATCGGTAAAACTCAATTTATTAAAAATCTTGCTTTGGATGTTGGTACTTCGGTTTCTAATATCTATTCAATTATCAAAGATGCTACGGTCTCTATTAGAGATACTCATCTCAATAAGCATTTTGAACTATCTGCCTTGGCTGCTTTTCAAAAAAGATCCAAGAATCATAAGATTCCTAACAATTCTAAATTTGATAAAGCTACTGATTTTATTTCTCTTGTTGAAAACGAAATCAAATCCAACAAGCTTTCCTCTATTGATGAAACCATCAATTATTTGATTATTCATCAAAGGGATAAAATTAATGATATGGAAACTGTTTCCACTAAAACCTTTTATAACTATGTTCATCAGGGTAAAACCTCTATTAAACCTATCGATCTTCCTCGCATGGTCAGAAGAAAAACAAAGAAGAACTGGAAGACATATATTTCTAAAAGACAAAAAGGGGTTTCTATTACTGAAAGGCCTGAATCTGTCGATTCCAGAGAAGCGTTTGGTCATTGGGAGGGCGATTTGGTTACTAGTCCTAGAGATGGTCAAAATGGTGCTTATCTTACTTTGTTGGAAAGAAAAACTCGATTTTACTATATGATCCCTATTTCTTCCAAATCTTCTAAAAAAGTATATATGCAAATCAACAAGCTTCACAAGTTTTACGGTGATAGCTTTAAAGATATTTTCAAATCCATCACTTTTGATAACGGTAGTGAATTTTCTAGATGGAAGGATATGGAAGTAAATCCTAATACAAAAGAAAAGAGAACCAAGATTTATTTTGGCAGACCCTATCATTCTTGTGACAGGGCCTCAAATGAAAACTGTAATGGACTTATCAGATATTTTATACAGAAAGGTACTGACATCAACACAATAGATAAAAAGACAAGTATTGATATAAATAACAAAATCAATCAAAAGAAAAGGAAGATACTTGGGTATCTTCCTGCTGAAAAATTATTTCTAGATGAATTAGCTAAACTTAATGTAACTGAAAATACGATTTTCTATAAAAATTAGTTCCTATTTTCTCTTATTTCCAGTTTCTGCTTGCAATTCGGTTTTTTTTCAAAAAAAAAGAATAGATCCATAAGATCCATTCTAAATTTTCTACTATTCTCCACCTAAATCTTTTACATCATTTTCAGTTATCTTATCACCGTTTTCAACACAATCAATAAGTTTAGTAATCTTTTTAACATATGATGCGTAAGGTTTCATAACATAGATTGATGTACCATGCATTGAATAAGTTTGATCTGTCATATACCCTTTTCCATCAAGTTGTACATTGAAAACATCCCATTCAGCATTATCATCTAGTTGCATATTAATTAATGATTTAATTTCGTCAGAAGACATGTTTGTTTCAAAGCATCCTTCGATTGCTGTTAAGATTCTTTGAAAATTAGTAATAATCTTTGGTGACATTGCCTTATTCAACATTGCTTTTAATAATTTTTGTTGGTTACGTCCTCGATCATAATCTCCACTTGGTAAATTATATCTTTCTCTTACAAAACATAGCCCTTTATCACCATCTAATTCATTTTCACCTTTTACAATATGATAGTTACCATGTCTTGTTGTAAATTCATAATCAGAATCAACAGTTACTCCGCCTAATGCGTCAATAATATTTGTAATACCACTAAAGTTTGTTCTTGCATAATAGTTAACATCTAAATCTAAAAAGTCTTCAATCGTAGAAATAGTCTCTTCAACACCATAGATACCAGTATGTGTCAATTTATCCATTTTACCATTTTTATGAAGTTCAATTTCACAATCACGTGGAATACTTGTCATTAAGATTTGTTTAGTTTTTGGATTAACAGTAACAATTAAGTTAACATCACTTCTTGATACTGTTGATACAGAACCATATGTATCGATTCCAGTTACATATACATTAAATGGCTTTTCAGTTACATCTGTTACTGCTGTTGTTACTGATTTTGCTTTTTTATCAAATTCATATGTTTTTACAATTCTTGTTTCTTCATCAAAGCCTTCATGATTTAACTCTAACATTGATTTATATTGTGTTCCAACAACAATTGCATCTACTTCTTTATTATAAAGAGCATCTGCTAATTGAGAATATGTATCATATGTCGTATACTTTTGTGTATCAATCGTTTCTTCCATTTGTGCTAAAGCTTTATTTAATGTAGCTTTTTCTTTTTCATATGATCTACCAAAATTAACACCTTTTAAACCATCAAGTGATGCTGTTCCATAATCACTATCTTTTAAAACAATGACATTGATAGCGTATTTTTGAGTTGTTGTTTGTACATTATTTAAGAAAGTATTTCCTCTTGCAGCAAAAGTACTTCCAATTACTAAAACAATTGAAACAATTAAACTCAACACTTTAGAAATAATAGTTCTTTTACTTGTTTTCCCTTCAACAATTTTTTTCTTTCCTGTTTGAATAATAATCCAAAACAATAAAACCAATGCTGCCAAAACAGCAGCTAAAATAGCAAAGTATTTAACAGGTAATAATTTTGTTAAATACACAAAATATAAAAGGACACCAGATGCGACAACTTGTAATGTCAAAATAAGTGCTCTGGATGTCATAAATCGCATAAATTTGTTTTGTTTCATAATCATCCTCCATATGTTGGTTAATTCTCGTTTATCATAGCACAATCGACATTTTATAGCAAATCGCCACTATTTTCTAAATAACATCCAAATATATACTGATTATCTTCTATTTTTGACAATTTTTTCCCATTATATTTTCTACATATTTCTTCTATCAAATATTCATTCTTCTTAAAATGATGATCAACGACAATCCCATTTTCAATCAAGCATCTTATCTTAATAATTGTATAATATCTTTGACTTTCTATCGTATAATGAATTGCTTTATGTGTTGTTTTTTGACTAAGAACAATCGCATGATCCAATAAAAATTTTAAAATAGCGGCTAAGTCATAAGAAGAAACACCTTGATAAATTTGATCAGAATAAGTTCCATAAAAATCAATCTGATGTTCCTTCATGATTTCTGTATACCGATTAAAAACATAATTTAACACAATGTTGTTTGTGTGAATAACCTCTGTCGGTATTTCTAATGATATATCTTGAAGTTCAATTTCCTGATTTTCTTTTAAATCTTTAACAAGCTTTTTATAATCATGAATAATTTTGTTATATTTTTTACTTTTTTGATTAGCAATTTCCACAAGTGTTTCTTCATACTGTAATGCTTGTTCATGAATTTTTCGATTCATTAAACGTTGATAGTACTGCGTCATTTCTAAACATAATATATAAATCAATACAATCATCATTAATGAAACTACATACAAACAAATAATCGATGATAAACGCATTTGATTCATCAGATATTCATTAAAAGTATAAAGATCTAAAAAAATAATAGCTACAAGTGTTATCATAACAAAAAACCAAATATGTTTATTTAATTGAAACTCTTCCTTCAAATACTTTTTTAAATAAAAATATTCTATCACCCATATTCCCTTAGAAATAAAAGTAATCAAATATCCTAAATATCCATCATAAGCATAAACAATATAATATAGTGATTGTTGATTTAATAAAAACATACACAATCCATTAATAAGCAACATATTAACATTCACAAAAATAAGTTTAATTATCTTATTATAAATGTCACCATCATAAAAAAGATGAATATATATTAAGCTTATAATCAATAAGATAATGCCTCCATAACTTATAGCAAAATATTTATTCATCATTAAAGATAAAAAACTCATAAATACTATAAAGAATATTTTATTATACTTTACCTCTACTCTATTTTTAAAGAATAAATCAAGATACATCACATAAATTAAATTTTCTATCAAAACATAAATAATATCTAAAAATAATTTCATCGTATTTTATATTCCTGATAAGCTTCTTTTACAGAATTTTTATATTTATAACTTAAAGGTAGTTGTATTTCATTTTCTAAAACCACCATCATTTCTTTTAGATTAATGTATTGAACATATCTCATATTTACAAGGATTCCATAAGAAATGGTAATAAAATCATTTTTCTTTATCTTCTTAATAAAATCTTTGAAAGTAGAACGTATTTTATACTCCTCTCTTCCATGAATTACAATATAATTTTTATCTGTATGTATATATTGTATATCATCATAATATATCGCAACAATTCGATTACCACTTTCTACAATAATTCGATCGTGATCTGATTCTAATTTTTTAAGTAATCTATTCATCTTATTGTGAATATCTTCTTTTAATTTCTTTTTTCTAATAAAATCAAAAATATCATAATCTATGCTTTTATAAACAATATGATCATATTTAGTAATGATGATTCTAATGTATTTACTCATTTGAGTTTCTTTAAAAAACTCAAATGCTGTCATATTTTCCATCTCATAGTCTATATAAACAACATCAAAATAATCAATTTCATCAATCAACAACTTTGCTTCTTGAAAATATGATACTTCAAACATTTCATACTCTTGTAAGCAATTATGTATTTCTTCTAAAAAGTTTTTTTCATCATCTAAAATTGCTACTTTATACATTATTTCATCTCTTGAACCATTTTTACATAATCCACAATTGTTTTATACGTTCTTCTTGTTTCTTTGTTTTTCATAAACTCTTTTGGCATATAAATATGGTCTTTAGCTTCTGCTTCTCTTTCATCTAATGGAATAGGTGTATTGACAACTCCTAAAATATAATCACATGAAACATTAAAAAATTTAGCCATTTCAGCAACTAAATATATATCTGGGATGGTTCTGTTTTGTTCATAAAACTGTATTGTTTTCAATGATACCTTAAATACTTTTGATAATTCCTTTTGTGTCATTCCTTTTTCTAATCTTAAATATTGTAATCTCTCTCCTAACATTATTTTGTCCTCCATAAAAAGATTCTCGTTTGATAAATAAAGAATTGCGATATTCTACTATTTCAAATAGTATTATATACTTTTTAATCAATAACATTCTAGTTAATTTTCCCACTATTTCTTTAATTTTCCCTAATAGTATCAAATTTTATTTTTTTCTATAAAATAAAATTGAAATCAAGAAAGGAAGTATTATATATGAACCATCTTGCTAAGTATCTAACAATGAAAATAATTCCTAGAGAATATGAAAATGATTTAGATCAAATTGAACTTGCAATTTATGGAATGGAAGGATTGTTATGCAACCTTTCTACCCTTTTTGTAGCAATTATTTTATCATTCATTTTTCATACAACTTACGAATTCGTTTTATTCATTTTCTTTTTTATACCATTAAGATTATCCTATAAAAGTTTTCATTGTTCATCATTTCTACAATGTCTTGTCTTTTCAAACATGATCATTCTCTTTGCCTCATATTTTATTAAATATGTTACAAATATCCCTTTTTTAAGATTGATATGTTTGAGTTTAATAGTAGCCAATTACACTTTATCTTTTGAAAAAAACAAAAGACTTCATTGCATAGAAATATTGATTTTATACTTATGCTCTTTTATTGATTCATCTTTACTTGTTATTTACTTGATTTCTTTATTTATTAACACTATTTTAATTTTATTGAAAAGAGGTGAAAATCATGTTTAAAGGATTATTTGATTTATTAGTTGGTTTTGCAGCAGTTTTAGATGTACCTCCTTCATGGTGGATCTTGTATGAGCCAAAGAAACCCCAAGCATTAAAAAACAAATAAAAAGATGATAAAAACTATCATCTTTTTATTTTCTATTTTATAATATTTCTATGGAAAAATATTATACAACAGGACAATTTGCGAAAATGGCAGGTGTCACATTAAGGACAATTCGATATTATGATAAAATAGGGCTTTTAAAACCATCGCATATTCTAGACAATGGATATCGTCAATATTGTAATAAAGATTTAATTACTCTTCAAAAGATTCTTGCTTTAAAAGAACTTGGATTTTCACTAGAAGAAATCTATCCTCTTATTATAGATAATGATAAAGATAGTTTTAAAGAATCTTTAAAACTACAAACTTCTTTGATTAACCAAAAAATGAATCATCTTAATAATTTAAAAGCAACCATTAAAAGCACTGAAAAAATTTTAGAACATGATCAAATTTCTTGGGAAAAGATTATTGAACTCATTAATCTCACAAATAATGATGAAAGCATTATTCAACAATATTTCAATAGTCAAAACTTATCTACACGTATTTATCTTCATGATCATTTTTCTATTAATAAGGAAAGTTGGTTTGAATGGCTCTATCATCAAATAGACTTTTCTCATGTTTATCAACTTTTAGAAATTGGTTGTGGAAATGGAAAACTATGGGAAAATAATACCTATAATCTAAGAAATAGAGAGATTTTCTTATCAGATATTAGCGAAGGAATGTTAGAAGATACCAGAAAAAAACTTGGTAATGATTATAACTATATTGTTTTAGATGCTCAAAATATTCCTTTTAAAAATCATTTCTTTGATACGGTGATTGCAAATCATGTTCTCTTTTATCTGCAAGATTTGAATCTTGGTCTTTTGGAAATATCTCGTGTTCTTAAGGATTATGGAATATTCTATTGTACAACTTATGGTAAAAATCATATGAAGGAAATTACTGAAATTGTTCATAATTTTGATTCACGTATTCAACTATCTAATAATAACCTTGTAGAACATTTTGGATTAGAAAATGGAAAAACTCTTTTAAGCCCTTATTTTAAACAAATTGAATTAAAGAGGTATGATGATTATTTAATAGTTGATGACGCTAAAGCGTTAATGAACTATATAATGAGTTGTCATGGCAATCAAAAAGAATATTTAGGATATCGTTTAAAAGAATTTCAAGCTCACCTTGAAAAAATCATTGATGAAAATAATGGAATTAAAATTACTAAAGATTGTGGTTTATTTATTTGTAGAAAGTAGTCATACTTTAAGTGTGACACTTTTTTTATTGATAAAATGAAGAAATTTTATATTTTGTATTGACACTTACGTAACGTCATGGTTTATTGTTTAGGAGTAAACAAAAGGAGGTACTTCTATGAAAGGTATCGTATTAGCAGGAGGATCTGGAACAAGACTTTATCCTCTAACACAAGTAACAAGTAAACAATTATTGCCAATTTATGACAAACCAATGATTTATTATCCTTTGAGTATTTTAATGGATGCAGGAATTAAAGATATTTTAATTATTTCTACACCTGATGATACTCCTCGTTTTAAAGAATTATTAGGTGATGGACATCAATTTGGTATTTCACTTCAATATAAAGTGCAACCATCTCCTGATGGATTAGCTCAAGCCTTTATTTTAGGTGAAGAATTTATTGATGGTGAAGCCTGTGCCATGATTTTAGGAGATAATATCTTCCATGGTCATGGTTTATCAAAACGTTTAAGAAGAGCCGCAAATAAAGAAGATGGTGCTACTGTTTTTGGATATTATGTTGATGACCCTGAAAGATTTGGTGTTGTTGAATTTGATGAAAATGGAAAAGCTATTTCATTAGAAGAAAAACCAGCTCAACCTAAATCAAATTATGCTGTCACTGGTTTATATTTCTATGATAAACATGTTGTAGAATACGCAAAACAAATCAAACCATCTGCACGTGGTGAATTAGAAATCACTGACTTAAATAAAATCTATCTTGAAAAAGGTAATTTAGATGTTGAATTATTAGGTCAAGGATTTACATGGTTAGATACAGGAACTCATGAAAGTTTAGTAGATGCAACTAACTTTGTGAAAACTGTTGAAACTCATCAAAACAGAAAAATCGCTTGCCTTGAAGAAATTGCTTATAACAACGGATGGATTTCTAAAGATGAATTAAATACAGCATATGAACTTTATAAAAAGAATCAATATGGTAAGTATTTAAAAGATGTAATGGATGGAAAATTTATAGATCAATAAAAAGGAAGTAAAAAAGATGAAAGTTATTGAAACAAAAATTCCAGGTGTTTTAATTGTAGAAACAGATGTTTTTGGAGATCACCGTGGATACTTTACAGAAACTTATTCAAAACCTAAATATGAAAAATTAGGTATTACTGTTGATTTTGTACAAGACAATATGTCTTTTAGTGCACAAAAAGGAACTTTACGTGGTTTACATTGGCAAAACCCACCTTATGCACAATCTAAATTAGTATCTTGTACTAAAGGAAAAGTTATTGATGTTGCAGTAGATATTAGAAAAGGAAGTCCAACATTTGGTGAATGGGTTTCTGTTGAATTAAGCGCTGAAAATCATCGCCAATTCTTTATTCCACAAGGATTTGCCCATGGATTCTTAACTTTAACAGATGATGTTGAATTTAGATATAAAGTAGATAATGTGTATAATAAAGAATCTGAAGGTGGTATGCGTTATGATGATCCAACAGCTAATGTTGATTGGGGATCATTATTAAATGGTATTGAACCTGTTTTAAGTGAAAAAGATCAAACAGGACCAACTTTAGAAAATTCAAATAATCAATTTGTATACGAAGGAGATAAATAAATGAAAATTTTAGTAACAGGTGGTGCAGGTTTCATTGGTGGAAACTTTGTACATTATATGGTTAATAAATATCCAGAAGATATGATCGTTAACTTAGATAAATTAACTTATGCAGGTAACTTAGAAACTTGTAAACCAGTTGAAGGTAAACCAAATTATAAATTCGTTAAAGGTGATATCGCTGATAGAGAATTTATCTTTGATTTATTCAAAAAAGAAAAATTTGATGTTGTTGTTAACTTTGCAGCTGAATCACATGTAGATAGAAGTATTGAAGATCCTGAAATCTTTGTTAAAACAAATGTTATGGGAACAACTACTTTATTAGATGCATGTAATGAATTTGGTATTAAAAGATATCATCAAGTATCTACTGATGAAGTTTATGGTGATTTACCATTAGATAGACCTGATCTATTCTTTACAGAAGAAACACCATTACACACATCTAGTCCATATAGTTCATCAAAAGCTTCTGCAGATTTATTCGTATTAGCTTATCATAGAACTTTTGGATTACCAGTAACTATTTCAAGATGTTCAAATAACTATGGTCCTTACCATTTCCCAGAAAAATTAATTCCATTAATTATTTCTAGAGCATTAAATGATGAAGAATTACCAGTATACGGTACAGGGGAAAACGTACGTGATTGGTTACATGTTTATGATCACTGTGTTGCAATCGACTTAATCATTAGAAAAGGTCGTGTTGGAGAAGTTTATAATGTTGGTGGACATAACGAAAGAACTAACTTAGAAGTTGTTAAAACAATCTTAAAAGCTTTAGGTAAACCTGAATCATTAATCAAATTTGTTTCTGATAGAAAAGGTCATGATATGAGATATGCAATCGATCCAACTAAATTAGAAACTGAATTAGGATGGAAACCAAAATATACATTTGATACAGGTATTCCTCAAACAATTGATTGGTATTTAAATAACAAAGAATGGTGGGAAAACATCATTTCTGGTGAATATAAAAACTATTTCCAAAACATGTATGTAGATAAAGGAAGAGTTGAAGAATAAAAAACAAATGGATCTCGTCATGAGATCCATTTTTAATTAAACTGATATATATTTTTATCTAAATATTCACTACTTTTTTGTACTTCTTCATTAATATAATCTTGGCCATATTTTTCAATAATCGTTGGTAATTCAGAAAATAGATTCGTACCTAGTGCTAACTTATTCCCTTCTATATTGAATCCCATTGCAGCCAATGTTGTAGGATACATATCCATATGTGTAAATTGTCTATTTTTTATTTGATCAGTCGTCACTTTAGAATTAATAAAACAATTGTATGTCGTTCTTTGGTAATCTGACGGAACATCATTAACATATTGTTGTGCCATTGTTGGATGATCCCCAACTAAAATAATGGTTGTATTTTCATACCAAGATTGACTTTTACACCAATCAATAAAACTATTAATAAGTTTTGCTTGACATGCATATATATTTTCATATCTATTTTCATATGTATCAGGGCAATATTTACATAGAAACCCCTTAGGCATATGACAATCTATAGTTGCCATCGTAAAATTGAATTTACCTGTTTGTGCAAGCTGCGTAATCTCATTCTTAGCTAATTCGAATAATTTATAATCGTCTAATCCCCATTGATTAAGTTCATTACTTTTAAATGAATATTCCTGTTTTAACGAATTAATATCACATATTTTATCAAATCCATGCTGTAAAAATAATTTATCTGTCCCAGCAAATTCTTTTTGAGAACCAATCATAAGTTCTTGTATATATCCGTTTTCATTTAAAATATCTCCAATTGTTTTAGCACCTGGCATAAATCGATTTTGTTGATCCATATCATTAGCAACTTCAACTTTTAAAGGTAATCCTGTAAATTGTGATGTCATGGATGCAATCGTCCAAGTTGTACCTGTAAAAGGTAATGCTCCACCTAGTTGGTCAGTATTAGAAAAATTAGTATTTTGTTTCGCTAATTCAGTTAATTCAGGTAAACAGTTAACATTCTTGATACCACCATTTTCAGTGTCTAAAAAAGTATTTTCAAATGATTCTAAATAAATATAAATAAGATTATTTGTATTATCTCCGCTAATTTTAACATCTTTGGGATTCTGATAGATAATTGTACTATCTCCTATATATTCAGTATTTTTCTTTTTATGTACTTTCTTTTTTTTGTTATAAATTGTTGTTTTTTGAGATTGATAATTGAAATAAGCAGTAACATTATAACGGTTATTTGTATATAATAAACTTAATATCAATGTTATTACAATCAATAGAGAGCCCATGCACTTTAAATATTTGAAAGCTTTAGATGAACATTTTCTATGTAGATATAAAACACCAAAAATAAAAAGAATACTTAAAACAAATGATACAACAATTACTCTAATGATATAAGAAAAAATAACTGATGTATCTGTTCCACTCGTAGGTGATAAAAAAGTGAATAATATTTCTTGAAACTTTACATTTCCAAAATTATTATAAATCCAAATATTCGAGTTCAATAAAAGGATATTAATAAAAACAATTATTGTAAAAACTGTAAGTAAAATCTTATTTTTTTTCTTCAACAGGATCACCTCACATTTATATATAAAAAAAGAAGGAACTGGCAACGAGCTATTTTCGCACAATGTACTATCTTCGCCG
>NZ_JABWDK010000049.1:0-11389 GCF_013361255.1 Faecalibacillus sp. H12
TACTCCGCCTAATAATTTAGAGCGAACCTCTAAGCACCGGATAATTTAATATACCGCTCATTTTAAATGAGCGAATTTTAGTTTTAATTTTATAATTTTAAAGAAAAATATAAGATTTATGATTTGTTGTTAATATAAGTAATTGGTTTTATAATAGTGAGAGGAAAATGATAATGGATATTAAATATATTGAGAAGAAAATGGAAAAAATAATACCTAAAGGTGTTAGTTTATTAGAATTTATGACTTTTGGTGTTATTGTAATGAGTACATATATATTTTTTCCAAATTTTAGTTTATTAAGATTGAATAGGAAAATGATTAGAGAAATTATATATATTTTTAGTTTTAAAAATATTTTTGTATTGACTATTTTTGTCCTTATATTTGTGGTGATAGACAAAATTCAATATAAGATTAAAATTAAATATGATTTTAAATATAACTTTGTACAATGGGAATTATTAACAAAAAAATTTATTGAATTATATTTTTTTGTTTTATCTTTGTATTTGTCCAATTTTGTCTTATTAAATCAAAAACTGAATGAATATAATACATATGAAATGATATGTTTTCTTTTTTTTATTGTTTCTGTTTGGATTTATTGTATGAATGTCTTATCAAAAATTTTTAAAGAGGATAGTTATTTTGATTATGAATATAATAAATCTAAATATCTTAATAACACGTTATTAAAGTTTGAAGGAAAAAATATTGATGATATAAATAAGAAAATTGCACTTTTAGAATTATATGAGAAAACTTCAAATGCATATGATAAAGGAATAAGAATAGATAAGGAAGAATTTAAAAGAAAAGAAATAGAGAAAAGCTATTTAAAGGTCAATAAAGATTAAATTAATATTCAAAGATAAAAAATATTTAAAGTATTGGTTTATAAACATAGTAGGCTTAAAAGTAGAAAATTAATATGAAATTTGTTAAATTGAAAAATATGTTTTTAAAGGCGCATTAATTTTATATACATTATATATTTGATAGATGGGAATTGTTTGTTTTATAAACTGTTACTACTAAAAGAAATAAGATCAGTATTTAGAATATATGTTAGAAATGATAATTAAAATGTTGCTTATATATCAATTGTAAAGTAAAGAAATAAAATTAAATGCTAATTTTTGTTATTGAATAGCCACATTTAAACTATATGATAATTATACAAAGCTACATAGAATTATAGTATTTTTAATTACTCATTTTCAAAGACGAAGTAATTAAAATCTAGTTGATTTTATGTGCCATGACTACGCTTTATAATTTAAATTATGTTATACTGTTTCTAACAAAAGAAAGGGATAGTTATGAAAGTATCATTAGTAATGGCTGTATATAATGGCGAAAAGTATTTAATTGAACAATTAGATTCTATTAGAAAACAAACGTATCCAATTGATGAAGTAATATTAATAGATGATGTTTCTACTGATAATAGTTATGAGTTGATTCATCAGTATATCGATGGTTATAAACTTATTAATTGGAAACTTATAAAAAATGAAAATAATTTAGGATATCGTAAGAACTTTAAAAAAGGATTAGAGATAGTAGATGGAGATATCATTTTTTTAAGTGACCAAGATGATCGTTGGCATTTAAATAAAATAGAGGTGATGGTTGAAAAAATGAGTCAATCCAATATTTTATCTCTAGCATCGAGTTTTAATTTTATGGATCAAGATGGAAATTGTTTCGAAGTGAATAAAATAAAAGGACGTTCAAATAATAATTTACTTTTTAAAGAAGTAACAGAAGAATTAACGGAAATCGATTTAAAGAGTTTATTAGAAATGAATTTTTCTCAAGGTTGTTGTATGGCTATCAAAAAAGAAGTTAAAGATGAATATTTAAAAGTAACACAAGGTAAATTGCCTCATGATTGGGAATTGAATATTATTTCTGCTATTCAAAATGGATGTTATTATTTAGATATTCCTTTAATTGATTATAGAATTCATAATAATAATACAATTGGAATGGATAATATTGTTGATGGGAATATTATTAATGAAAAGAAACAAAGAGTGAATGAACGTATTGAACAGACCAAAGCACAAATAGAAAATGTGAATTTTGCATTGGGATTAGAGCTAAATAGAGAACAAAAAAAATATTGTTTAAAATATAAAGATTATTTAACACAAAGAGTTTTAATGATGAAAGAAAAGAAAGCTTGTTCTTTGATTTTATACTTTTTAAAAGGAAAATATAAAGGATTTGGAAGAGTTAAAACTTTTTTAGGAGATTTAGTGAACATTATTAAATAGGTGATTGTATGGAAAAAATATTATTAATATCAAATATGTATCCATCTAAAAAATATAAACATTATGGTGTGTTTGTTCAAAATACAGCAAGTATTTTGAAAAATAATGGATATCAAGTAGATGTATCAGCTTTAAAAAAGAAAGATAGTAAGTTAGGAAAATTAGGTGGATATTTAAGTTTTTATATAAAAAGTATCTTTTTGTGTTTATTTCATCATTATGATTATCTTTATGCTCATTATATTTCACATTGTGCATTATTAATTAAAATCATTAAGAAATTAAAACCAAGTATAAAGGTTATTGTAAATGTTCATGGAAATGACGTTGTTCCAGAAGACGCACATGATGAGAAGTTTATTCCTTTAGTTAAATCAACATTACCTCTAATAGATTTATGTATTGTACCATCAAGTTATTATCAAAAGATCATGATGGAACAATATGGATTGAATGAAGATAAAATCAAGATTTTTCCTTCAGGAGGTATTAATTTTGATGTCTTTCAAGAAATAGAAAACGCTAAAGAAAAATTGCATTTAGATCCAAATAAAAAATGTATAGGTTATATAGGAAGATATGAAAAAAGAAAAGGTTGGGAAGTCTTTTTAAAGGCTATTAGTTTATTAGAAAACGTAGAACAATATCAAATCGTGATGGTGGGTGTTGGTGAAGATGAAGAAAAAGCGAATGCACTTATTCAAGAATATCATTTAGAAAACGTGATAAAAAAATATCCAATGCAAACTCAAAAAGAATTGGCGTTATTTTATTCAGCTATTGATATCTTTTGTTTTCCAACCTATCGTAAAAGCGATAGTTTAGGATTGGTTGGATTAGAAGCTATGGCTTGTGGTTGTATAGTTATTGCATCTAATATGGCAGGACCAACAAGTTATATTAAAAATCAAGAAAATGGTTTTTTCTTTAAACCGAGAGATGGTAAAGATTTAAATCAAAAAATAGAAGATATTTTATCAATGAATGAACATCAAATAAAAGAGATTAAAGATCATGCTTATCAAACGGCCAAAGCGTATGATGTAAATGATATTTCTCAAAATCTAGTGGATATTTTTAATGGAATATAGGATGTGAAAGTATGGATGTGTCAATTATTATTCCTATTTATAAAGGAAATGGATATATAGAATCTTTATTAAATAAAATAGAGAAAAATTATCAAGAAAGTCAAAAAGAAATAGAGGTTATTTTTGTTAATGATTATCCTGATGAAGAAATTATTATAAATGGTCAATATGATTTTAAAATAGAAGTCATTAATAATAAAGTAAATCAAGGGATACATCAAACAAGAATCAACGGTTTAAAAAAAGCGTTAGGTAAATATATTTTATTTTTAGATCAAGATGATGAAATTAGTGATTTTTTTATTAAAAGTCAATTAGAACATATTGGAGATACAGATTTATGTATCGCTAATGGCATTATGGAATCAGAAAATGGGAAATGTTTGATTTATAAAAATCAAAAATCACAAGATTATTTAAAGAAACAAATTGGTTTTATTAAAGTAAGAGACTTAATTGTTTCACCAGGTCATTGTTTGATTAAAAAAACAAGTATACCAGAATATTGGACAAAGCATGTCATGTCTGTTAATTCGGCAGATGATTACTTTTTATGGCTTTTGATGATTGAAAATAAATGTCAATTTAATGTGAATTATGATGTATTATATACCCATAAGTATACTGGAGAAAATGTTTCAGGGAGTATAGACCAAGTGCATAAGTCTAACATGGAAATGGTTGATTTATTAAAAGAATATTGTCATAATGTCAATGTTGATTTATTGAAAAGAACTATTACATATAAATATGATATGAAAAAACAAGGAAAATTAGTTCCATCAATAAAAAATATAGATTTATTTTTATATAATACAATCTATCAATTATTATGGAAAGGTATGTAAAATATGAAAAATGTATTTATTATAGGGAGTAAAGGAATACCTGCTAATTATGGTGGCTTTGAAACCTTTGTCGAATATTTAACAAAGTATAAGGTCAGTGATGATATTAAGTATCATGTAGCTTGTTTGTCTGATCATGAAGAAGAATTTGAACATAATCAAGCAAGATGTTTTAAAGTACAAGTGCCTAATATTGGACCAGCAAAAGCAGTTTATTATGATATTGCAGCTTTAAAAGCAGTTTATCAATATGTTGTTGATCATAACATTGAAGAGGGGATTGTTTATATTTTAGCTTGTCGTATTGGTCCATTTTTAAAGAAATATGTTAAAATGTTTCATACTAAAAATATTCAAGTTTTTGTTAATCCTGACGGTCATGAATTTAAAAGAGCTAAATGGAATTGGTTTATTAGACAATATTGGAAATTATCTGAAAGATTGATGATTAAAAATGCAGATTATGTCGTTTGTGATTCACAAAATATTGAAAAGTATATTCAAGAAGATTACAAAAAGTATCAACCCCAAACAACATTTATCGCTTATGGAGCAGATGTTGTTGATAACAGTGATGAAGAAAAATTTGAAGTATGGGCTAAGGAACATGAGGTTTCAAAAAATGAATATTATTTAATTGTTGGACGTTTTGTTCCTGAAAATAATTATGAAACAATGATTAGAGAATTCATGAGTTCAAATACAAAAAAAGATTTAGTGATTGTTACTGGATATCAGGAAAGTAAGTTGTATCATATTTTAAATAACAAGTATCATTTTGAAAATGATTCAAGAATTAAGTTTGTAGGAACGATTTATGACGATGCTTTATTAAAAAGTGTAAGAAAGAATGCTTTTGCTTATTTACATGGTCACGAAGTAGGGGGAACAAATCCATCTTTATTAGAAGCTTTAGGCTCTACTTCTTTAAATCTTTTATTAAATGTTGGTTTTAATCAAGAAGTAGGTTTAGATTCATGTATTTATTGGGGTAAAGAAAAGAATAATTTAAAACATCTTATAGAACATGTTGAAACATTTGATCAAGATTATATTGATACTTTAGGAAAAGCAGCTAAAGAAAGAATAAACAATGATTATAGTTGGGCTAAAATTATATCTGAGTATGAAAATTTGTTCTTAAGAAAAAAAGATTTGTAGATAATTGTAATTTGTTATATAGTAATAAAGAAAAGAAATGAAAATTTCGTGGAGGAACAATTATGATAAAGAAAATAATGGCTGTATTAATGACATTTGTTTTATCGATGTCATTAGTAGGATGTAGTAATGATTCGAGTGATAAAAAAACAACATCTAAAAAGACAACTACATCAAGCAGTACTAAAATCAAAGATGTAAGTGATTTTCAAGAATTTGATGGTATGATTAAATATTTTACAATGGACGATAAAAAAATTGCTATTCCTGAAACAGTTGGTGAATATGCAAATTACTTATCACAAGTAGGAACTGTTACATTAAATGATACAGGTGATAAAGTAGAAGATGTTGAATTAGAAGGTAATGGTATTTCATCAATGGCTGCCTATTTAAATGTTGAATTAGATAGTGGAGATGAAGCTCATTTCTATTTAAGATATGAAAATCCAACTAAAAAAACAATTAGTGTTGCTGAAGCATCTGTAACATTTATTGAAGTTAAATACGATGAATATGCTGAAGAAGAATATGATAAAGCAGCAAAAGGTATTGAAGTAGAAACAAGTGAAGGAACATTAGCTTTAAACAATAAAGTAAAATATGCACAAGTTAGAAAACTTTTTGGAGATCCTGAACAAGAGACAGATGGTAGATTCCATTATACAGACGATGCAGGATATAAATATATGTTTGATTGCTGTAACGAAAATAGAAATGGAATTTTTAGGGGATTTAGTATTGAATATCCAAGTAAATAATAAAAATATCTGCTTTTTATAAGCAGCTATTTTTATATAACAATAACTTATTTAAAAAAGGAACATTAATAATGGCGCAATTAAAACAAATGATAAATAAGAATAAATTTTATATTATAGGAACATTGATTCTCTTTCTATTTTTATTTTATTGTTCAACAAAATTATGTATGAATGTAGCACCAGATGAATATATGAGATATGATATCCCCTTATTTATTTACAATCATTCATATTTACCTAAAGGTGATGAAAAAGAAATATTAAATGCAATATGGGGATTTTCTTATGGATTTACACCTTATCTTCCTTCAATAATTAGTTTTTTCTTTATGAAAATAGCTTCTATCTTTACAACTACTCCAGTACATTTATTGATTGCGGCAAGACTAACAAGTGTTCTTGCGGGGGCACTTACGTTTTTTGTATGTTGTAAAATTGGTGAAGAAATATTTAATCATAAGATGACAATATATCTTTTTGCTATTTTTGTTTCACTATTACCACAATTCATGTACTTATCTCTTTATTTAAATAATGATTCGTTTTCAATATTTACAACAGCACTTATTGTTTATGGTTGGATTAAGGGAATAAAAACAAATTGGAATTGTAAATGGTGTATTTTTTTAGGTGTTGCTATAGGAATATGTGCATTAACCTATTATAATGCTTATGGATTTATATTATGTAGTATTATTGTATATTGTATGAGTAGTTATAAATTACATTTTACATTTAATGAGTTTTAAAAAAAAGGATTTCTAATAGCAATTGCTGCCTTAGTTGTTGGCGGATGGTTTTTTATTAGAAATGCAATGATCCATAATGGAGATTTTTTAGGAATGAATTCTATGTACGATTGTGGTGAAAAATATGCAATGCCAGGTTATCAATTATCACAAAGAGATACTTATCAAAATCAAGGAATTAGTGTGTTTTCTATGATTTTTGATACAAATTGGATAATAACAACTATAAAAAGTTTTATTTGTACCACAGGATATATGCAATATATGATTAGTGGAAAACGTTTTTATTTATATTTAATAATAATTTTGTTTGGTATGATTATGATGCTTATTGCTTTAAAAAGAAAATATCAATTCAAATTTAAATTTGAAAATTATTTTATAATATGTTTAATTTTATGTGTTTTGATTCCAATTATTTTATCAATAAAATATTCTTATTCTATAGATTATCAACCTCAAGGAAGGTATATTATGTCTATTTTAATTCCAATTGCTTTATTTATGAGTATTGGTTATGAATATTTTAGTGAATTTATTGAAAATAAAATACAAATAAAATCAAGATATATAGAGTTATCAATGATAGGGATCTATATTTTATTATTCGTTATTTGTTATTCAAGTTATATAGCTGTTTGTTTCGGAAGTACAATAATTTAAATTGAAGGTGATTATGTGTTTGATTCAAAATTAAAGAAATTAGGTAAAAATGTTGTATTAGGATTTTTTGCTGCTATAACATTATTACTTACATTGTTATGTTTATTTAATAATGCTTATTTAAGTTGGGATGAGCATACAACAATTGTCGCTGATAAACCATTTTATTTATTATTATGGTTTATCATAGTATTGTTTTTTGTTTATTTTGTTAGAAAACATTATAGAACACAGGATACTTATTATTTTAATAAAATATTTATTATATTAAGCTTGATATTATTGATTGTTGGTATTTTTATGATTTTCAAATTTGATTTTGTTCCTGTAGCTGATCAGGCATCTATTTTAGAAGCAGCAGCTGGATTAAAGAATGGCAATTATAGTTATTTTACACCAATGGGATATGTAGGAAAGTGTTCTAATCAAGCGGGAATTGTTGTTATTCTTTACTATTTATCATTTATCTTTGGAGAAAATAATTATCAAGCATTTCAAGTACTTAATATTATAGGGTTATTAGTTAGTTATTATTGTTTATGCAAAATATCACAAATTAGTTTTCGAAATGACGAATTAAAGAACTGGACACTTATTTTATTATTTATCTTTTTTCCATTAACTTTTTATATAGCATTTGTATATGGAAATCTTTTTGGACATGCTTTTTCTTTACTAGCAATACTTGCTGGATATCAATATTTTGAAACAGGTAAAATTAAGTATATTTTATTATCTATAGGGTCAATTATTTTCGCAATGATGTTTAAATCAAATTATATGATTGTTTTTGTTGCAATGGTCATCTTTATTTTATTTGATATTATTTTAAATAAAAAATATACATCCATTATTTTATTAATTTTATTTGTACCGGCTTATTTTGCTTCTTCAATGATTCCTAATACAATTATCAAAAATATTACAGGTATTGAACTTGGTAAAGGTATACCGATGATTGCTTATGTAGAAATGGGACTACAAGATAGTGATGTAGCTCCTGGTTGGTATAATGGGTATAACTGGAGTGTTTATGAAAACAATAATGGAGATTATGATCTTGCGAATACACAAGCCAAGAATGATTTAAAAAATACGTTATTTAATTATATAACACATCCAAGTGAATTTATTGATTTTTTATATAGGAAAACTGTATCACAATGGTGTAATCCTGATTTCCAAGGAACGTGGGTTACAAGACATAGTAGTTTTTATATTCAAAGCGAACTTTGGTATCAAATATTTAATGTATTTGAGTCTACTGTATTATTAGGAACACTAGCTTATATTTGTTTTACAGGAAGACATATGAAATTACATAGATTATTGCTACCTACTATTTTTATTGGTGGATTTATTTTTCATTTATTTTGGGAAGCAAAATCACAATATACAATTACATATTTTGTATTACTTATTCCTTATTGTGCAAAAGGTTTAATGGATATGACAAATGAAATGATTGATTCATTTCGTAATATCAGAATTGTTAGAAGTATACCTAAGAAATTTAAAATGATTGTAGATATGGATACCTTTAAATTTATTGTATTCATGCTATTAATAATTTGTTTTATAAAGATATTTGTTTAAGGAGAATATATGAAGAATATTATTCAAAAAAATAAAGAAATCATTATGTATTTAGTATTTGGAGTACTTACAACGGTTGTTAATATTGTTGTTTATTACATTTTTTCAAATCTTTTACATATGAATTATTTATTTTCTAATGCAATGGCATGGTTTTTATCTGTTTTATTTGCGTATGTTACAAATAGAAAGCATGTTTTTGATAGTAAAAATAATCAAATTATCAAAGAAGCAATTTCTTTTTTTGGTTCTAGGTTAGCAACAGGAATCATGGATATGGTGTTAATGTGGTTCTTAGTGAATTTTAATATTGTTAATGATGTTGTTGCTAAAGTTGTTGTCAATGTGATTGTTGTTATCTTAAATTATATTTTAAGTAAGTTAGTTGTATTTAAGAAATAATGAGGTTTCTGAGTATTCAGTGCCTTTTTCTTTTTGCTAAAATAAGCTATTTTTTTAGAAGTAAAAATAGTATAATTTATACAATATATGAACATATATTATATATGATCAAAAGAAAGGAATAATCTTTGTGGAAAAACTATTTGATTTAGATGAATTTGATTCATATAAAGAAGATAATCGAAGAGAAGTAAAAAGTGCTAAAAATGGTTTACCAAACTCCATTTGGGAAACGTATTCTGCTTTTTCAAATGGATATGGTGGAGTTATTATTCTAGGGGTAATAGAAAATAAAGATGGAACATGGTCTACTTCAGGATTAGATGCTGACAGTTGTCAAAAATTAATTAAACAATTTTGGAATGATATTAATAATAGACAAAAAGTAAGTATTAATTTATTAAGAGATGATGATGTAGAAGTTTATAAAAAAGAAGATGATCAAATTATTGTGATTCATGTTCCAATGGCAAGAAGGGAAGAAAAACCTGTCTATATTAATAATAATTTATTTCATGGAACATATAGAAGAAATCATGATGGTGATTATCATTGTACACGTTTGCAAGTTAAAACAATGTTACGTGACCAAGCAGAAAAAACAATGGATATGGAAGTACTAGATGATGTTCCATTAGAAGATTTAAACTATGAAACAATCCATGGTTATCGAAATAGACATCAAGTATTAAATGCTGGACATCCCTTTGAAAGATTAAATAATGATGAATATTTAAGAAGCATTGGTGCAGCAGCAATTTCAAAAGAAGATCATCAATTACATCCTACAGCAGCAGGAATGTTGATGTTTGGAAATGAGTATAATATTGTACGTCATTTTCCAGATTATTTTTTAGATTATCGAGAAGTTTTAGATCCATCTATTCGTTGGACTGATCGTTTACAATCAAGTTCAGGTGAATGGTCTGGAAATATATGTGACTTTTATTTTAGAGTCTATAATAAAATCATTAAAGATGTTAAAGTTCCTTTTTCAATGAAAGGAGGGGACAGGATAGACGATACACCTGTCCATAAAGCACTTCGTGAAGCATTGGCTAATTGTTTGATTAATGCAGATTACTATGGGACAAGAGGGGTTGTTATTAAAAAAGATCAAAATCAAATTATTTTCGAAAATCCTGGATATATTAGAACTGGAAAGGAACAAATGCGAAAAGGTGGGGAATCTGATCCGCGTAATAAAACTCTTATGAAAATGTTTAATCTTGTAAACATAGGTGAACGTTCTGGAAGTGGTGTTCCTAATATCTTCAATACATGGGAAGATCAAGGATGGAAAGAACCTGTTATTGAAGAAAGATTTGATCCTGATCGAACTGTCTTAACACTTGAATTTGTAGATAAAACAAACAAAGAAAAAAAGGCGAAGAAAACAAGCGAAGAAAACAAGCGAAGAAAACAAGCGAAGAAAACAAGCGAAGGAAGTACGATTAGAAATAAAACAATAGAAAACATGGTAAAAATTGAAAATTATCTTAAAGAAAATGGTGAATCCAAAACAAATGATATTGCTGAATATCTAAATCTTAGTTCTGCTAGAACAAGAAAAATATTATCAGAAATGAAAACAATTGAAGCTATTGGTACAAACACAAATAGAAAATATAGGTTAAAAGATAATCAAAAATAGAATTGTCTTTAAAGATGAAATAAAATGTAATATATATGAAAAGAGCTATCAAATAGATTTATTGCTATGATGGTTTATTTCAAAATTTATTAAAAAGTAATCACAAACTTGTCAGCATAGGGGTAACCAAATAATTTAGGGGGAAAGCCAAATTATTTAGGGGACAACTTTAG